>NZ_NFHC01000037.1:0-21945 GCF_002161245.1 Flavonifractor sp. An9 | reverse complement strand
CCCCCACCGCCACCCCCGTGCCCTCTCCCGCGGCCGCCTTTGACTTCACCCAGCCGGTGCCCCAGTCTGAGCCGGTGGAGATGGACTACTTCTCCGACGCCCTGTTCATCGGCGACTCCCGCACCGACGGCCTGCAGATCTACAGCGGCATCAAAGGCGCCACCTTCTACTGCTACAAGGGTCTGAACATCTTCGACATGAGCAAGCGCCAGGTGGTGGAGATGAACGGCGGCAAGTACACCGTGGTGGAGGCTCTGGAGAAGGGCCCCCAGTACAAGAAGATCTACATCTCCCTGGGCGTCAATGAGCTGGGCTATCCCGGCACCGACAGCTTCTATAAGGCCTTCAAGTCCTTCCTGGAGGAGGTCAAGTCCGCCCAGCCCGACGCCATTATCTACCTGCAGAATCTGGTGCCCGTCAACCCGGAGATCTGCGCCCAGAAGAACCAGCCCTCCTATGTGAACAACGACCGGGTGGCCGACTTCAACGGCGTGTTCCCCAAGCTGGCGGAGGAGTGCCAGGTAGCCCTGGTGGATGTCAAGACCGCCCTCAGTGACGAAAACGGCATTCTGCCCGCCGAGGCCACCGTGGACGGGGTCCATTTCACCAAGGCCTGGTATCAGAAGTGGCTGGAATATCTCATGTGCCACACCGTTACCCCGGAGGCCTATCAAGCGGGCCAGACAGCGGCCCAATAAAAGGAGCGTACCCCGGCATTGGACAACAACATCCGGCAGCAGCTGAACGAGTATATCATTGCCCACCAGGAGGATTTCTACCGCCTGGCGTTCAGCTATGTCAAAAATCGGGACGCTGCCCTGGATGTGGTCCAGGAGAGCATCGTCCGGGCCCTGTCCAAGTCGGATTCCCTCCGGCAGCCGGAGTACCTGAAAACCTGGTTTTACCGCATCCTGCTCAACGAGAGCATGAACCACTACCGCCGCAGCAAGCGGCTGGTCCCCCTGGAGGAGTCGGTGGCTGACGGGCCCGCCCCCGCCAGCGATCCGGCGGAGCGGCTGGACCTGTACGCCGCTATCGACCGGCTGGACCCCAAGGAGCAGGCCATCATCAAACTGCGCTTTTTTGAGGACATGAAGCTGGAGGAGATCGCACGCATCACCGGCACCAACCTGAACACCGTCAAATCCCGCCTGTACAAAAGCCTGCGCAAGCTGCGGGATCTCACCGGAGAGGAGGTAACCACATGAAGGATCTGTGGAAAGAGGCCAGGCAGCAGTACCGGAACACCGATACACCCCCGGAACTGGAATTCGCCGTTGCCTCCGCCCTGCGGGCGGGGGAGAAGAAGCGGCGGCAGCACCGTGGCCTGCGGCGGAGCCTGTCCGCCGGACTGGCCGCCTGCGCCTGCTTTGTGCTGCTGGTCAACGTCAACCCTACCTTTGCCCAGGCCGTGGCCGACGTGCCGGTACTGGGCGATCTGGCCCGGGTATTCACCGTCACCCAGTACACTGTGGAGGACCGGGACCATCTCATTGACGTGCGCCTGCCCGCCCTGGACCTGGCCGGCGACACCGATCTGGAGCAGCGGGTCAATACCGAGATCTCCACCCGCATCGATCAGATCCTCCAGGAGGCGGAGGATCGGGCCCGGGACACCAGGGAGGCCTATGTGGCCACCGGCGGCAACCCCGACGACTTTATGCCCATCGTCATCAGCGTGGACTACGAGATCAAGTGCCAGAACGACCGCTACCTCTCCTTTGTCATCACCAAAACCGAAACTCTGGCCAGCGCCTACACCGAATATTACACCTACAACATTGACCTCCAGGCCGGGCGGGAGATCACCCTCCGGGATCTGCTGGGCCCCGACTACAAGGAGATTGCCAATTCCGTGATTTCCGCCGAGATCGACCGCCGCAGTCAGGACCCGGATAACCTCTACTTCCTCCAGGGGGAGGGAGGCTTTGAATCCATCGCCGGCGATCAATCCTTCTATCTGGACGCCGACGGCACCCCGGTGGTCTTTTTCGAAAAATACGAGATCGCCCCCGGCTATATGGGCGCCCAGGAGTTCCGCATCCCTCTGCCTGAAACCAAGTGAAGAACAAAGGGCCTGCTGCAAAATGTGCAGCTCGTACAAAGACCCGTCATTCCGAGAAAAACGGCCGCCCACCGGGCGGCCGTTTTTCGTGGGAATCCGCCCCTTTTGCCGGGGAAACGGATTGCCACGCCAGTGTGCGCACTGGCTCGCAATGACAGGTTTGTGCAAAACAGCTATTTTGCAACAGGCCCTTTGTTGGGCAAAGAAACACCGGGCACGCTGCATGGCAGCGCGCCCGGTGTTTTGTCTGTATGGACGGATCAGAACATGGAGCCGAAGAGGCTGCTGGTCAGACCGGAGCTGGAACCGGCCAGAGCGGGGAGCAGGCCGTTGCCCACGATGAGCAGAGTCAGGATGATGGTGATCGCCACCACAGCCAGATAGATCAGCCAGGACTTGCCGGACTCCATCTCAGGAGCGATCATCTGGAAGGAGGACACGCCCAGGGCCACCCACAGGATCATGGTGATGATGAACAGCCAGGCGCCCAGCTCCAGGGAGATCAGGAAGCACAGGAAAGTGATGACCATCAGGATGGTGATGAAAATAGAGTGACAGCCGCAGGCCATCAGCGCATCCTGGAAGGTGCAGCCGGACTTGAGGATCTTGGCGCCGCCAAAGAGCAGAGCCACAAAGATGATGACGCCAATGGCATCGCCCAGCAGGCCGCCGAAGAACCAGAACTGGAAGGGCACTTCCAGGTAGCCGTAGGACATCATCTGCAGCTTCAGGCAGAAGCCCAGGAGCATCAGGATGCAGGCGATGAGCTGCGCGCCCATCAGGATCAGGGGGGTAGCCAGGTCACCCTTGGCCAGGGTATCCCGGGTGGCCTGAACAGGGGAAGCAAAATAGCCCTTCAGGAAGCCGCCCAGGCCGCTGAAGGCTGCGCCCGCCGCAGAGGGCTTGGCAGCGCCGCTGGGGCCGCCCATGGTGTTCACATTGGTGCCGCAGGAAGAACAAAATGCGGAACCGTCAGGGATCTCCTTCCCGCACTTGGGACAGAACATTACACAACACTCCTTCTCAGTGGCGGCAAAACGGGTTCTGCCGCACAATCTGTCGCTCCGTCTCCCCAGGACGGAGCATACCGGTTCTCTTGAACATGGAACCGGATTGTCGAGATTATAACACAGCTGAAGAAAAAAGTAAATCGATGGAAAAGAAATTGTTGACTTCCCCCCGGTTTTCTCTGTCGGTTTGCCTATTGCCGCAGGCCGGTCCCCCGTGCTATAGTTATGTCAGAGACATTCCCGGCAGACCAGAAAAAGGCGCTGACCGGGCCATTTGCGCGCCGTCCGTTGCACAGGCGGCACCCGCGGGGCAGGATGGAGTCTCTCCATCCGCGGGAAGTTTTAAGGGAGGTACATATGGGGAAGGTATTTCGCTGTTATGTGGAAAAAAAGCCGGGCTTTGACGTGGAGGCCGGCCATCTGCTGGGAGAGCTGAAGGGCACCCTGGGGCTCAGCGGCCTCACCGGCGTGCGGGTCATCCGCCGCTACGACGTGGAGGGCGTGGAGCAGAGCGCCTATGAGGCCGCCCGCACCACCATCCTGTCCGAGCCGCAGGTGGACCAGCTGTGGGACGAAACCATGCCGGAGACCCAGGGCGCTCTGCTGGCGGTGGAGGCCCTGCCGGGCCAGTACGACCAGCGGGCCGACTCCTGCGCCCAGTGCATCCAGATGCTCACCGGCGGCGAGCGGCCCACCGTCCGGGCTGCCACCGTCTATGTACTGGCCGGTGATCTGTCCCAGGACGACCTGGCCCGCGCCAAGGGTTATCTCATCAACCCGGTGGAGAGCCGGGAGGCCGCCCTGGACAAGCCTGAGACTTTGATCCAGCAGTACCCCGAGCCCGCTGATGTGCCGGTGCTGGAAGGTTTCACCGCTCTGGATCAGGCGGGCCTGGAGGCCCTGCTCAACCAGTACGGCCTGGCCATGGACCTGGCGGACCTGACCTTCCTCCAGGCCTATTTTAAGGACGAGGAGAAGCGGGACCCCACCCTCACCGAGGTGCGGGTGGTGGACACCTACTGGTCCGATCACTGCCGCCACACCACCTTCTCCACCCATCTGGACAGCGTGGACATCACCGATCCCGCCGTCAAGGCGGCCTACGACCGCTACCTGGCCGCCCGTGTGGAGGTGTACGGCGAGGAGAAGGCCGCCAAGCGCCCCCAGACCCTGATGGACATTGCCACCATCGGCGCCAAGACCCTGAAGAAGCGGGGCCTGCTCCCCGAGCTGGACCAGAGCGAGGAGATCAACGCCTGCTCCATCCACGTCCCCGCTCAGGTGGACGGCAAGGAGCAGGACTGGCTGCTCATGTTCAAGAACGAGACCCACAACCACCCCACCGAGATTGAGCCCTTCGGCGGCGCGGCCACCTGTATCGGCGGCTGCATCCGGGACCCCCTGTCCGGCCGTGTGTATGTCCATCAGGCCATGCGCCTCACCGGCTGCGGCGACCCCCGGGTGCCGGTGAGCGAGACCCTGGAGGGCAAGCTGCCCCAGCGCAAGATCGCCCAGACCGCCGCCGCCGGCTACTCCTCCTACGGCAACCAGATCGGCCTGGCCACCGGCCATGTGGCCGAGCTGTACCACGAGGGCTACATCGCCAAGCATCTGGAGTGCGGCGCGGTGGTGGGCGCGGCTCCCGCCGACCATGTCCGCCGTGAGACCCCCGCCCCCGGCGACGTGGTCATCCTGCTGGGCGGCCGCACCGGCCGGGACGGCATCGGCGGCGCCACCGGCTCCTCCAAGAGCCACAACCTGTCCTCCCTGGACACCATGGCCTCCGAGGTCCAGAAGGGCAACGCCCCCGAGGAGCGCAAGATCCAGCGGCTCTTCCGCAACCCCAACGTGACCCGCCTCATCAAGCGGTGCAATGACTTTGGCGCCGGCGGCGTATCGGTCGCCATCGGCGAGCTGGCCGACGGCCTGTCCATCGACCTGGACGCCGTCCGCAAGAAGTATGACGGTCTGGATGGCACTGAGCTTGCCATCTCCGAATCCCAGGAGCGTATGGCTGTGGTGGTGGCCCCCGAGGACGCCCAGACTCTGATGAACTTTGCCGCCAGCGAAAACCTGGAGGCCTATCAGGTGGCTACTGTCACCGAATCCCCCCGCATGGTCATGACCTGGCGGGGCCAGACCGTGGCCAACCTGTCCCGTGCCTTCCTCAACACCAACGGCGCGGTGAAGCACGCCTCCGTTCAGGTGGATGAAAAGGCCGCCGCCTCCCAGAGTGAGAAGAAGTTCCGCACCCTGCGGGAGATGGCCGCCAGCCTGAAGTCCGCCTCCCACCGTGGCCTCACCGAGCGGTTCGACGGCTCCATCGGCGCGGGCAGCGTGCTCATGCCCTTCGGCGGCAAGAGCCAGCGCACCCCCGCCCAGGCCATGGCCGCCCTCTTCCCCGTGGAGCCCAACCAGGAGACCGATCAGGCCAGCGTCATGGCCTGGGGCTGCGATCCCGACCAGCTGTCCGCCAACCCCTACGCCGGCGCTCACAGCGCGGTGTACACCTCGGTGGCCAAGCTGGTGGCGGCGGGCGCGGACTATGAGAAGGCCTATCTGACCCTCCAGGAGTTCTTTGAGAAGCTGCGGACCGACCCTCAGCGGTGGGGCAAGCCCTTCGCCGCCCTGCTGGGCGCTCTGGACGCCCAGCTGGAGCTGGGGGCCGCCGCCATCGGCGGCAAGGACTCCATGTCCGGCTCCTTCCTGGACCTGGACGTGCCCCCCACCCTCATCTCCTTCGCCATTGCCCCGGTGAAGGCCCAGGATGTGCTCTCCCCCGAGTTCAAGACGGCAGGCAAGCCGGTGTACCTCTTTGCCTCTGAGGACAGCAAGTCCGCCTGGAGCGCCTTCCACGCCCTCCATCAGGCGGGCAAGGTGGAGGCGGCCTGGGCGGTGGAGAACGGTCTGGGCGAAGCCGTCATGAACATGGCCTTCGGCAATTCCATCGGCTTCACCTCCGTGGACACCGATCTGGACTGGGATACCCCCATGCCCGGCGCCATTGTGGCCCAGCTCACTGAGGAATGTGACGGCGGCCTGCTCATCGGCCACACCACCGCCGAGGCCGTCATCAGCGTCAACGGCGATTCCGCCTCCATCAGCGAGCTGCTCGCCCTCAACGAGAGCGTGCTGGAGGACGTGTACCCCACCCGGGCGGGCAAGGCCGCTCCGGTGGAGGCCATTTCCTGGGATAAGCGCTCCCCCGCCGTGTGCAAGTCCAAGATGGCCCGGCCCCGGGTGGTCATTCCCGTATTCCCCGGCACCAACTGCGAGTATGACTCCGTCCGGGCCTGCCTGCGGGCGGGCATGGACGCCGAGACCGTGAACATCCGCAATCTGACCGCCGACGACCTGCTCCAGTCCACCGCGGCCCTGGAGAGCGCCATCCGCAAGGCCCAGATCGTCTTTATCCCCGGCGGCTTCTCCGGCGGTGACGAGCCCGACGGCTCCGCCAAGTTCATCTGCTCCTTCTTCCGCAATCCCACTATCACTGACGCGGTCCACGACCTGCTGAAGAACCGGGACGGCCTGATGCTGGGCATCTGCAACGGCTTCCAGGCCCTGGTCAAGCTGGGCCTGGTGCCCTACGGTGAGATCCGGGACATGGACGAGAACTGCCCCACCCTGACCTACAACCTGATCGGCCGCCACCAGAGCCGGTATGTCACCACCCGGGTGGCCTCCGTCAACTCCCCCTGGATGCTGAAATCCAACGTGGGCGACCTCCACGCCATCCCCATCTCCCACGGCGAGGGCCGCTTCGTGGCCCCCCAGAATGTGCTGGACCAGCTCATTGCCAATGGCCAGGTGGCCACCCAGTATGTGGACCAGAGCGGGGTTCCCTCTATGGACATCGACGTGAACCCCAACGGCTCCCTGTATGCCATCGAGGGCATCTTCTCCCCCGACGGCCGGGTGTTCGGCAAGATGGGTCACTCCGAGCGGCGGGGCGACCACGTTGCCCGCAACATCCCCGGCAACAAGTATCAGCCCCTGCTGGAGAGCGGTGCGGAGTACTTCAAGTAAAGCAACAAAACAAATCAGCCCCCCGCCAGCGGCGGGGGGCTGATTTTGTATCTTGCGGCTTACAGGGGCTGCGCGGTCAGATCCTTTCCGCTGCCGGTGACGGCGTAGAAGGCGTACTCCCCCTCTTTCAGGGTGGAGGCGGCCAGAGCGGATTTTACCCCCTCCAGGTCCTCCGGCCGGAACCGGACGGCAATGCCGCAGCCCAGGGAGATCTCCCGCAGCACCGGCATGACCTGGACGGGCGCCACCTCTTTCAGCACTTTTTGGGCGTAAATGGCCCCGTAGGTGGAGGTAAAGGTGATGACCCCATAGTCCATCACAGGGAGATCACCTTGCCCGCCTTCTGCATCCGGGTGACGATGTCGTACATATTGCTGACAGCGCCCACCTTCAGCTGATCGGTGAGGCCGTAGAAGTTGAGGCAGGTGCCGCACACCAGAATCTCCGTTCCGCTGTCGCTGAGGGCTTTCAGGTGGTCCGCCACCTGCCCGTCCAGGGTGGGCAGCTTGACCCCGGCGTTCATGAACAGCACCGCACCCGGCTTGTCCTCCCCCTGAGCCAGGGTGTAGAAGAACATCCGCATCAGGTTGGTGCCCAGCTCCCGGTCCCCGTCGCCGATGATGTCCCGGCCCACGAACACCGCCCAGTCTCCTCCGGCGGGCAGGGGGGAGTTGACGGCCTCCTCACAGGCGGAGCATCCCTCTCCCTTGGTAAAGTCCAGAGCGTAGGTACCGCCCTCCTCTCGGACGGCTACTTCAAAGCCCTGGTTGTCCCCCAGCCGCTTCAAATTCTCCACGGCGGTGGGGTTGTCCACCAGGACGGTAAAGGCGGTGTGCCCCTGGGCCATGGCCCCCTTGGCCAGGATCACGGGGGTGGGACAGGGCTTGCCCTTGGCGTCTACAATGTGTGCCATGTTGTTGTCCTCCTGCGTTTTTTCTTCATTATACCCCCGTATCTTCCCCGCCGCAAGTGGTGGAAAACCGGTGGAAAATGTGAAAAATTCTTTAAAATCCACCGCCGGACGGCCCTTGTGCTTTTTCGGCGGGAGAAGTTGTGCTATACTGTAGGGGCCCGGAGACTTTGCCGGGCACTGAAATTATCCAACGCGAAAGGAGGTGGGCGGTATGGAGCTTCTCACCGGCTGGCTGACGGAAAACGAGGTGCTGTGCGCCTGGTTTACCTCCATTGTACGCTTTGTCTTTCCCGTGCTGGCCCTGCTCATCCTCATCCGCACCATCCGCTCCCTGCTGACGGTGCCCTGTCTGCCCGAGGTGTGGGCCTACCTCACCCTGCCCAACGGGGCCAACCAGCCCCTCACCCACTGGGAGAACATCCTGGGCCGGGCAAGCAACTGCGACGTGGTGCTCAACTACCCGGTGGTATCACGGCAGCACGCCGCCCTCATCCGCAACGAAAACGACACCTGGACCGCCTACGACTTAAACTCCAAGGGCGGCGTCACCGTCAACGGCAAGCCGGTTCACGACGCCACTCCCGTCCAATACGGCGATGTGCTGGCGGTGGGCGGGGTGGAGACGGTACTCCTCCCCCTCTCCCCCGAGGAGAAGGCCAAGCGCCGGAACAGCCGCCGCCGGTCCCGCCCTGTTTCCCCCTGGCTGGGCCTGGTGCTGCTCACCGTGTTCCAGGTGCTCACCGCCATCCAGCTCATCATCAGCGAGGGCCCCGACGCCTCCCCCATGATCCCCATCACCTTCCTGTGCTTTACCGGGGTCATGTGGCTCTACTTCCTGGTGCTGCGGGCCATGCGGCGGGTGGGCTTTGAGATGGAGACCATCGCCTTCTTCCTGTCCACCCTGTCCCTGTCGGTGACCTGCTCCTCCAACACAGGGGCCCTGTTCAAGCAGTTTTTGTGCGTGGTGCTGGGGCTGGTCCTCTTCCTCATCCTGGGCGTCTTTCTCCGGGACCTGGACCGGGCCAAGAAAATCCGCTGGCTCATGGCGGGGGCGGCCATCGGCTTTCTCAGCCTGACGGTGGTGCTCTACAAGCTGGGGCTGGCCGATCCCAAGTACGGCGCGGCCAACTGGATCTCCATCGGCGGCATCAGCGTGCAGCCCTCGGAGATTGCCAAGATCTGCTATATCTTCGCCGGAGCCGCCACCCTGGAGCGGCTCTTCCGCAAGCGGAACCTGGGCCTGTTCATCGTACTCACCGGCGTGTGCCTGGCCTGCCTGGCCTATATGAGCGACTTCGGCACCGCCGCCATCTTTTTCGTCACCTTCCTGGTCATCGCCTACCTCCGCTCCGGCGACTGGGCCACCCTGGCCCTCATCTGCGGCGGCGGCGTGTTCGCCGTACTCACCATGCTGTCGGTAAAGCCCTACATCATGAGCCGCTTTGCCACCTGGGGCCACGCCTGGGAGAACGCCTCGGTGGGCAGCGGCTACCAGCAGACCCGTACCATGTCGGCCGCCGCCTCCGGCGGTCTGGTGGGGGTTGGCCCCGGCGAGGGCTGGCTCCACAACGTGGGCGCCGGTGACACCGACCTGGTGTTCGGTATGCTGTGCGAGGAGTGGGGCCTCATTATTGCCATTCTGGCCATCCTGTCCATCGTCACTCTGGCGGTGTTTGCCGTCCGGGCCTGCCGGGCGGGCCGGTCCTCCTTCTATATCATCGCCGCCTGCGCCGCCACCTCCATGATGGTGTTCCAGACCTGCCTCAACGTGTTCGGCGCGGTGGACATTCTGCCCCTCACCGGCGTCACCTTCCCCTTCGTGTCCAACGGCGGCACCGCCATGATCGCCTCCTGGGGGCTGCTGGCCTACCTGAAGGCCACCGATACCCGTCAGAATGCCAGCTTCGCCATCCGCCTGCCCTCCCGCAAGGAGGACCGGCAGAACGCCCAGCTGTCCATGAAACGCAACGAGCAGTGGGAGGGCCGCTATGAAGAAGATTGAAAAACGGGCCTTCCTCTGCCTGATCCTGGCCGCCGCCCTGGTGCTGGGGCTGGGCTTCTATGTGGTGCGCTATGTGCTCTACGGCAACCGCTGGGCCTCCTTTGCCGCCAACCGCCACCTGTACAACAGCCAGGGCCAGCTGTCGGTGGGCCGGGTGCTGGACCGGGACGGGGACGTGCTGTCCTGGGCCGACGAGGAGGGGAAACGCCACTACTACGAAAACGCCATCGTCCGCAAGGCCACCCTCCACGCCGTGGGTGACGCCCAGGGCAAGATCGGCACCGGCGCCCTCACCGCCTTTGCCAGCCAGCTGTCGGGCTATAATCTGTTCACCGGGGCCTACTCCCCCCTGGGCAACGGCAACGATCTGTACCTCACTCTGGACGCCCGGCTCAACTACATCGCCCTCCAGGCCCTGGGGGGCCGCAAGGGCGCGGTGGGTGTGTACAACTATGAGACGGGAGAAATTCTGTGCATGGTGTCCTCCCCCACCTACGACCCTCTGGACCCGCCGGAGGATGTGGAGGACAATCCCGCCTATGACGGCGTGTATTTAAACCGCTTCCTCTCCGGCACTTTCCCGCCGGGCTCGGTGCTCAAGACGGTGACTCTGGCCGCCGCCATTGAAAACATCCCCGACCTCTTTGACCGGAGATGGACCTGTACCGGCTCCACTGAGGTGGGGGGCGAGGCCATCACCTGCCCCCACGCCCATGGGGAGATGGACATCTATGACGCCCTGGCCAACTCCTGCAACGGGGTGTTCGGCCAGCTGGCCGCCGAGCTGGGACCGGAGGTCATGGCCCAGTATACCCAGAAGGCGGGGCTCACCTCCTCCTATAAGGTCAGCGGCCTGTCCTCCGCCGCCGGGCGGTTTGACTTCACCGGCACCACCGGCCAGCTGGCCTGGGCCGGCGTGGGCCAGTACAACGACCTGGCCAACCCCTGCGCCATTATGACCTACATGGGTGCCATCGCCAACGGCGGCAAGGCCGCCGTGCCCCGGCTCATCCTCAAGGTGGAAAATCCCCTGGGCCTGCCTTCTCTGCCCCAGTGGACCAGCAAGACGGGCACCCTCATTGAGTCCTCCACCGCCGCCACCCTGGCGGACATCATGTCCCGCAACGTCATCGACGCCTACGGCTCCGGCCGGTTCCCCAATATGGACATCTGCGCCAAGAGCGGTACCGCCGAGGTGGGAGGCGGCAACTCCCCCCACGCCTGGTTTGCCGGCTTCCTCCGCAATGAGGACGCCCCCTACGCCTTTGTGGTGCTGGTGGAGAACGGCGGCTCGGGCGCCGACGTGGCCGGTTCCGTGGCTGCTCAGGTGCTGGACGCCCTGGTCAACGGCTATTGAGCAGCAGCACCTCCAGCCCCTGCTGCCGGGCGTAGTTGACCGTATAAGCGGTGCCGCCGGTATCCCGGGTGCACCAGGCCACGCACACCCCGCTGTGATCCACCAGATGCCGGTTGCGTTTGTGCATACATCCCGGCGTGTACCGGCCGGCGGTATACACCACCTTGTGGGCAGCGGCCTTGATGCGTTCATACTCCGCCACATCCGCCTCCCGCCAGCCTCTGGTCTGGTCGGGGCAGGGCAGCACCAAAATCAGTCGGATATGGGGGAATTCCCCCAAAAGCCCCAGCACGGTCCGAGCCGCCAGGGTATCGAACCCCAGAGCCCCTCCCGCACCAAAGTACCGAATCCCCCGGCCAATGAGCTGCCGCACCGTCTCCTCCAGGTTTTCCACCAGCACCCGCCGCTGTGTGGAAGGAATGTCCCGGTGGCCGGTGAAGCAGCAGGTCTGTTCCCGCATGGTCATACCCAGTCCCCCCTTTTTCCCCAGTATAGGCCGGGGCAAAGGACGAATTTTGTCGCATTCAGGGCGCTGCCAAAAGGCAGCGCCCTGAACTTTTCCACACCGTATGTGAATAATGTGTAAAACCTTGGGGAATCCTCTTGACTTTGAGGCTCAAAACTCTATTATTTATTTAGCACAGAAAATATTCTTCGGACATTGGAGGATTCAACCATGCAAGAGGTCAAAGAGGACGGGAAAAATCCCAGCCCACCCAAAAAACCACTGATTTTCTACTATGCTCTGGCCCTGGTGGCCCTGATGCTCCTCAACGTCTTTTTCTTCCCCTCGGTGCTGGAGCGGCAGGTGATCGAGGTGCCCTACAGCCAGTTCCTGACCATGGTGGATGACGATCAGGTAAAAGAAGTTGCCCTGGATGAGGACAACCGGCAGATCGTCTTTATCGCCGTCGATGATGCCGAAAAGCTGAGCTATTACAAGACCGGCATCTGGCCGGACGACGGCCAGCGACTGCTGAACCAGCTGCGGGAGGACCCGGATATCGTGTTCAGCGCCGAGATCCCCACCCAGGCCAACCCCCTTCTGGCCTTCCTGGTCAGCTGGATTCTGCCCATTTTCTTCTTTATCCTCATTGGGCAGCTGCTCTCCCGCTTCATGATGAAGCGGCTGGGCAACAATCTGCCCGGCGGCATGGGCAATGCCATGACCTTTGGCAAGGCCAACGCCAAGGTCTATGTGGAGGAGGCCTCCACCGGCGTGTCCTTTACCGACGTGGCGGGCCAGGATGAGGCCAAGGAGGCCCTGATGGAGGTGGTGGACTTCCTCCACGAGCCGGACAAGTACGCCGCCATTGGCGCCAAGCTGCCCAAGGGCGTGCTGCTGGTGGGCCCTCCCGGCACCGGCAAGACCCTGCTGGCCAAGGCGGTGGCAGGGGAGGCCAAGGTGCCCTTCTTCTCCATCTCCGGCTCGGAGTTTGTGGAGATGTTCGTGGGCATGGGGGCTGCCAAGGTGCGGGACCTGTTCAAGCAGGCGGGGGAGAAGGCCCCCTGCATCGTGTTTATTGACGAGATCGACGCCATCGGCAAGAAGCGTGACGCCGGCGGCTACGGCGGCAACGATGAGCGGGAGCAGACCCTGAACCAGCTGCTGGCCGAGATGGACGGCTTTGACTCCAGTAAGGGCGTGGTGCTGCTGGCCGCCACCAACCGGCCGGAGAGCCTGGACCCCGCCCTCATGCGGCCCGGCCGGTTTGACCGGCGGGTGCCGGTGGAGCTGCCCGACCTCCAGGGCCGTGAGGCCATTCTGAAGGTCCACGGCAGGCACGTCCACATCGACGCCGATGTGGACTGGAGCGCCATCGCCCGGGCCACCGCCGGGGCCTCCGGCGCGGAGCTGGCCAACATCGTTAACGAGGCCGCCCTCCGGGCGGTGCGGCAGGGCCGCCGGACGGTGACCCAGGCCGACCTGGAGGAGAGCGTGGAGACCGTCATCGCCGGCGCCCAGCGGAAGAACGCCGTCATCTCTTCCCAGGAGAAGCAGCTGGTGTCCTTCCATGAGGTGGGCCACGCCCTGGTGGCCGCCCTCCAGACCCACTCCGCCCCGGTGGCCAAGATCACCATCATCCCCCGCACCTCGGGAGCCCTGGGCTACACCATGCAGGTGGACGAGGGGGAGCGCAACCTCATGAGCCGGGCGGAACTGGTGAACAAGATCGCCACCCTCACCGGCGGCCGGGCCGCCGAGGAGCTCATCTTCGGCGCGGATAACGTGACCACCGGCGCCTCCAACGACATCGAGCAGGCCACCAAGCTGGCCCGGGCCATGATCACCCGGTACGGCATGACGGACCAGTTCGACATGGTGGCCCTGGAGACGGTACAGAACCAGTACCTGGGGGGCGACACCTCCCTGGCCTGCTCCGCTGAGACGGCGGCTGAGATCGACAAGCAGGTGGTGGCCACCGTGAAGGCGGCTCACCAGAAGGCCCTGGCCCTGCTGAAGGACCACGAGGACCAGCTGCGGAAGCTGGCGGGCTACCTGCTGGAGAAGGAGACTATCACCGGCGATGAGTTCATGGACCTGCTGAAGCAGGGATAAGCCTCTGCCACCAAACCCACAAAATTCAAACATAAAATCCCCGCTGCCAATGTGGCAGCGGGGATTTTATCATATCCGGATTTACTTAATGGGCTCGCCGGCGGCCTTCTTGGCCTTGATCTCCTTGAGGGCGTCGCGGTAGGACAGGTTGACACGGCCCTTCTCGTCGATATCGGTGACCTTGACCCAGATCATATCGCCGATGTTGACCACGTCCTCCACCTTCTCCACCCGGCGGTCGGCCAGCTTGGAGATGTGGACCATGCCGTCCTTGCCGGGAGCCAGCTCCACGAAAGCGCCGAACTGCAGGATGCGGACCACCTTGCCGTAGTACAGCTGGCCCACCTCGGGCACAAACACGATGGTCTCGATGGTCTTCTTGGCGGCGTCGCAGGAGGCCTTGTCGGTACCGGCAATGTAGATGGTGCCGTCGTCCTCGATGTCGATCTTGGCGCCGGTGTCGGCACAGATCTTCTGAATCACCTTGCCGCCGGAGCCGATGACCTCGCGGATCTTGTCCACGTCGATCTTCATCTTCACCATCTTGGGGGCGGTGTCGGCCACGTCCTCACGGGGCTTGGAGATGCAGGGCAGCATGATCTCGTCCAGGATGGCGTAACGGGCGTCCTTGGTAATGGCCAGAGCTTCCTTGATGATCTCATGGGACAGGCCGTCGTTCTTGATGTCCATCTGGATGGCGGTGATACCGGCCTTGGTGCCGGCCACCTTGAAGTCCATCTCGCCGTGGAAGTCCTCCACGCCCTGGATGTCGATGAAGGTGGTGAAGCCGCCGTCATCGTCCTGGATCAGGCCGCAGGAGATGCCGGCCACGGGGGCGGAAATGGGCACGCCAGCATCCATCAGAGCCAGAGTGGAGCCGCAGATGGAGCCCTGAGAGGTGGAGCCGTTGGAACTCAGCACCTCGCTCACCACGCGGATGGCGTAGGGGAAGTCCTCCACGGAGGGGATGACGGGCTCCAGAGCACGCTCGGCCAGAGCGCCGTGGCCCTTCTCACGCCGGTTGGTGGACCGGGCGGCACGGGCCTCGCCGGTGGAGTAGGCGGGGAAGTTGTAGTGGTGCATATACCGCTTCTCCTCTTCCTCCCAGATGGTATCCAGCTTCTGGGCGGCGGAGAGGGTGTTCAGGGTGCAGATAGACAGAACCTGGGTCTGACCGCGGGTGAACAGGCCGGAGCCGTGAACACGGGGCAGCACGCCAACCTCGGCGGCCAGGGGACGGATCTCGTTCTTGGCGCGGCCGTCCACGCGGTGGCCCTCCAGCAGCCAGGCCTTGACGATCTTCTTCTGGAACTTGTAGGTGATCTCCTCCAGGTACTTGTCCATTTCGGGATAGTCCTCCAGGAAGAGCTCATGCCAGTGCTCGATAAGGGCGTTCCAACGCTCCTCACGCACGTTCTTGTCGTCGGTGTCCATGGCGGCCTTGGCCTCGTCCATGGTGGCCTCCACGATCTTGTCGAACAGCTCCTGATCGAAGTCGGCGTGATCGTAGGTCATCTTCTCCTTGCCGATCTCAGCCACGATCTGGTTGATAAAGGCCACCTGGGCGCGGATCTCCTCGTGGGCCTTGACGATGGCATCATACATGATGTCGTCGGGCAGCTCCTTGGCGCCGGCCTCGATCATGATGACCTTCTTGTCGGTGGCGGCCACGGTGAGGTCCAGCTGGGAGTTGTGCTTCTGCTCGTTGGTGGGGTTCATGACGATCTGACCGTCCACATAGCCCACCTCCAGGCAGCCGATGGGGCCGGCCCAGGGAATGGGGGAGAAGGCCAGGCAGGCGGACACGCCGATCATGGCGGTAACCTCGGGAGAGCAGTCCCGGTCCACGCTCATGACGGTGGCGGTGACCACCACGTCGTTGCGGAAGTCGTAGGGGAAGAGGGGCCGGATGGACCGGTCGATGACGCGGCTGGCCAGCACGGCGGGCAGGGAGGGCTGACCCTCACGGCGCATGAAGGAGCCGGGGATGCGGCCCACAGCGTACAGCTTCTCCTCGAAGTCCACGCTCAGGGGGAAGAAGTCCACGCCGTCCCGGGGACGGGGGGACACAGTGACAGCCACCAGCACGGTGGTCTCGCCGTAGGTGACCATGGCGGACGCGGTAGCCAGCTCGGCCACCTTGCCCACGTCGATGGTCAGGGGACGGCCCGCCACCTCAGTCTTGTACACATGACGGTTGGTGAATTCCTTGTGCTTGATCACGGTTGACATGGGGAAAATCCTCCTTTTCATTGGTGTTTCCCCACCCGTCAGAGCCTGACTCTTTTAGCACTTGAATCCGGGTCCGCAGGCCGTCAGGCCCAGATTCAACTGCTAAAAGTATGCTCTGAGGAGTGGGAAGAAGGGGTGGCACGGAGGTCCGCGCCACCCCTATTCAATACATAATTACTTACGGATGCCCAGCTTGGCAATGATGGCACGATAGCGCTCGATGTCCTTGGCCATCAGGTAGTCCAGCATCTTGCGGCGCTTACCGACCATCTTCAGCAGGCCGCGGCGGCTGTGGTTGTCGTGCTTGTGGATCTTCAGGTGCTCGGTCAGCTCCTGGATGCGGGCAGTCAGAATGGCGATCTGCACCTCGGGAGAGCCGGTGTCAGTGGGATGAGTGCGGTTGGCTTCGATAACAGCAGTCTTTTCGTCCTTACGGATCATGGTTAGGTTCCACCTTTCAATCAATGTGCCCGCGGGCTGCGTGACCGGCCGGTGTAAGCCGGGAGACGAAGTCCGGGGTAAATACCGTCTGTTCACAGACTTAGGTATTTTATCATAGTCTGGCCCCATTGTAAAGGATTCATTCGGAAAATTTGGGGGCTTTTTTTGCTTTTTTCAGCGGTACAAAGCCGCCTCCGGCTCCTTCAGCCACTTGCCGAATTTATAATAGATCAGCAGGGCCACCGAGGTGGTGAGCCAGGTGATGGGGTAGCTGGCCTCCACCATGACGATGGTATGGTACCGGGGCACCACCAGGAAGAGCCACAGCAGCCGCAGGCCGCACACGCCGAACACCGAGATGAGCATGGGCACCAGGGACTTGCCCGCTCCCCGGATGGCGCCGGGCAGCAGCTCCACCAGAATATAGGTGACATAGCAGGGAGCCAGGAAGACTACCATCTCCACGCCGATCTCCAGCACGTCGGGGTCGGGGGTAAAGATGGACAGGATGGGCCGGGCCAGCAGCACCAGGAAGGCGCTCATGGCGATGGTGATGATGGCGCTCATGCCCACCGAGATTTTTACGCTCTTTTTCAGCCGGTCGTATTTGCCCGCCCCGTAGTTCTGCCCGGCGAAGGTGGTGAGGGCCTGGGACAGGGCAGTGATGGTCATCCAGAACAGGATGTCCATCTTGCCGTAAGCCGTCCAGGCGGCCACCGCGTCGGTGTCAAAGGAGTTGATGCAGGACTGAATGACAATATTGGAGGCGGAGTACATCACCGACTGGAGGGCGGTGGGCACGCCTACCTTCATAATAGCCGACATGGGCTGGCGGTGGAGCTTGAGCTGGCTGGGGAAGAGCTGGAAGGGGGCGCCCTGGGCGCGCATCAGGGAGATCACCACCAGCACCGCCGACAGCACCTGGGAAGCCACGGTGGCAATGGCCACACCCAGCACCCCCAGAGGAACGACCACCACCAGCAGCAGATCCAGCACGATGTTGCACAGAGAGGCGGCAATGAGGAAGTACAGGGGACGCTTGGAGTCGCCCACCGCCCGGAGCACGCCGGTGCCCATATTATAAATCACGTTGGGGATCATGCCCAGGAAGTACACCCGCTGATAGAGGATAGCCCCGGGCAGGGCGTCGGCGGTGGTATCCATGGCCCGGAGCGCCCAGGGGGTGAGCACAAAGCCCGCCACCATAAAGACCGCGCCGATGATCACCGACAGCAGCATGGCGGTGTGGACGCTCTTGTGGACTTCCTCCCCCATACGGGCGCCGTAGCGCTGGGCGATAACCACCACCGCTCCGGCGGCCAGGCCGGTGAAGATGCCCACAGTAAGGTTGACGATGACGCCGGTAGAGCCCACGGCGGCCAGGGCAACCTTGCCTACAAACCGCCCCACCACCACCGTGTCCACCGTATTGTACAGCTGTTGGAAGAAGGTACCAAACCACAGGGGCACGAATAAAGTTAACAGTTGTTTCCAGATCACGCCCTGGGTAATATCGCCCACCGGACGGGCCAGCCGCATGACAGATCCCTCCAGAAAAAGTAAACTGATGCGGCCAGAGCCGCAAGAGGATTGTACACGGTTTGGAGGCAAAAGGCAAGGGGGACGGCAAATGCCGTCCCCTCGGGCTTTACGGTTGTTCCGGCCCAAACACCTTGGCCTTGTAGTAGGACTCGGCGTTGTACAGGGCGGCCGCGGGGTTGTGGCCCAGCACCCGGTCCTTGGCCACCAGGGTGGTGACCAGAGCGTCGGAGTATTTGTAGAACAGGCTGTCGTGGCCCACGCACAGACCCACCACGATATTGAGCTGAGTCCCCACGGCGTTGAGCATTTTGGCCTGAAAGATGGGGTTGCAGGCGTTGGCTCCCACCGCGTTACACTCGGCAGGAATGCCCAGATCCGCCTTCTTCACCATGCCCGCCTTGCACCCCATGCCGAACACCTCAAAGCCGTGGGAGCGGAGGATGCGGGCCAGGATGCGGGACTCGTGGAGCAGGCCCACACAGGTGGCGATGCCGATCTTGTGAAAGCCCAGCTTTTTGGCAAATTCCACGATCTCCTGGACCCGGGTATACTGGCAGTAGTGCTGGCACTCCACCTCAGCCGCCGCTACCATGGCGGCGTGGTTGTCCTCCTCCTGATAGCAGGCCACCGCCTCGTCCAGCACCTTCTGCTCCAGATTTTTGGACAAGCAGAAAGGGGGAAACGCGTCGGAGTGATTCAAATCGTTGCAGGCGGCGGAACCGCAGTCAATGCAGCTGCGTGTACAGGCGTTTTCTTCCATAATGATCCTTCTTTCCTGGATACAGACTGCCCGTCAGGGCAGCAGAATGGAGGCGCAGGCACCGCTGCTCCGCCAATCCTCCCACCGGCGGCGGCACAGCTGATGAAAAGCGCCGGCGATGCCGATGAATTCCTGGGGGAGAAGGCTGTCCGCCTGGGCACGGATCTCCTCCATGGCGGGAGGGATACGGCCCTGGACCCAGGCCTCCGTTCCACCGGCCTCCACGGTGTAGTAGGTCCAGGCGATGGAACCGGCCATGGCTCCGGTGGTGTCGCAGTCGCCGCCGATGGAGACGGCGCCCCGGACCGCGTCCTCAAAGTCGGCGGACTCCAGAAATGCCACGATGGCCTGGGGCACCGAGCCCTGACAGGACACGTCAAAGTGGTAGTCTGCCCGGATGGAATCCAGGGTAAAGTCCAGGGAATAAAAATGCTCGGCCACATACTGCCGGATCTCCTCTTTGGAGGCCCCCGTCTTGGCCAGGAAGAGGGCGGCGGCCACCGCCTCCGCACCTTTGATCCCCTCCGGGTGGTCGTGGGTGACGGCGGCGCTGACCCGGGCCAGCTCCAGCGCCTCCTCCAGTGTCACCGCCGCCAGGGCACAGGGGGAGACCCGCATGGCGGAGCCATTGCCGTAGCTGCCGTAGGGCGCAGGGTTCTCCCGGCGGAGCCAGTCGGCAAAGCGTCCGCCGTAGGCGCCGGTGGGATGGGGATATCTGCGGCCAAAGTCCTGCATAGTCTCCACCAGCACCCGGGAAAAGTCCCCGCAGTCCTCCCGGGCGGTACACAGGATGGCCTGGGCCACGGCGGCGGTCATAATGGAGTCGTCCGTATAATCGCAGCCCGGCGAAAACAGCGGGAAATCCTTTGTCTTAATGTTGTTGAATTCGTATTTGGAGCCGACGATATCGCCGATGAACGCACCATACATAGGGATACCTCCCAATCAAACTTGATGGTGAGAGTATACCGCACCTTAAGGTGCGGCGGGTCGCATACCAGGCGACATCCTGGGTCTGGGCGGCTTACAGGCCGTCCCGCACCAGCCGGGCGGCGGTCTCCACATGGACCGTGCGGGGGAAGAGGTCCACGGCGGTGGCGGTGTCCAGCTTGTACCCAAGGGCGGTGAACCGCTTCACATCCCGGCCCAGGGTGGCCGGGTCGCAGGACACATAGACCACCCGCTGTGGGGCCATCTGGGCAATGGTGGCCACCACGTCCTCCGCCAGCCCCTTCCGGGGCGGGTCCACACAGATCACGTCGGGGCGCACCCCCTCCCGGGCCAGCTGCCGGGCGGCTTCGCCGGCGTCGGCGCACAGGAACCGGGCGTTTTCAATGCCGCTGCGGCGGGCGTTCTGAATGGCGTCGTCCACCGCCTGAGGCACCACCTCGGCCCCCCACACCCTGCCCGCCTGCCGGGCCATCACCAGGGAAATGGTGCCGATGCCGCAGTACAGGTCCAGCACGGTCTCGGTGCCGGTGAGCTGAGCCAGCTCCACCGCCTTGCCGTAGAGCACCTCGGTCTGGTCGGGATTGACCTGATAGAAGGAGGGGACGGACAGGCGGAAGTCGGAGCCGCACAGGGTATCGGACAGGAAGTCCTGTCCCCACAGGGTGCGGTAAGAGTCCCCCAAAATCACGTTGGTATGGCTCTTGTTGACCCCCAGCACGATGCCCACCAGGCCGGGCTCGGCCGTCCGGAGAGCGCGCACCAGCTCGCTCTCCCGGGGGACCCCCACGCCGTTGACCAGCAGGCAGCACAGGCTCTCCCCCCGGCGGTTGGTGCGGACATACACATGGCGCACCAGGCCGGAGCGGGCCTTCTCATTGTAGGCCGGGATGGAATACTCCATCATCCAGTCCTTCACCGCCCCCCGCAGGCGGGCGGCCGCCTCGCTCTGGAGCAGGCAGTCTTTCACGTCCACCACCTTGTGGGTGCGGGACTGGTAGAATCCGATGCGGGGGCCGGGGGCGACGGGGAACTGGGCCTTGTTGCGGTAGCGGTCAGGCCGGGCGGCCCCCAGAATTTCCGTCACATGGATATCCGCGCCCCCCAGACGGCGGAGGCAGTCCTCCACCCGGGTGCGCTTGGCCTCCAGCTCCTCGGCGTAGGTGATGTGCCGGAAGGCGCAGCCGCCACAGCGGTCGTAATAGGGACAGTCGGGGGTAATCCGGGCAGGGGAGGGTTCGGTGACCTCCCGCACCACGCCCCACAGGGCGGAGCGGCCCACGTGGGTGAGCCGCACCTGGCACAGCTCGCCCCGGACACCGCCCTGGACGAACACCACCATGCCGTCCAGCCGGGCCACGCCGGCGCCGTCGCTGCTGTAGCCCTCGATGCGCAGGGGATAGGTATGGCCTTCCAGATGCTTATTGGGCTGCATACATACTCACGTCCTTCAGCGTATCATAGGGAATGGTGACCTCCACCGGGGAGTGGATGCCGGTCAGGGTGTTGCCCTGAATCCAGAACACATAGCCGTCGGAGGTAAGGCAGAACTGCTCCGGCTGGTAGGCCGCCGTCACAGCCGCCTGGGTGAACTCCCCGGCGGACAGCTCCGGGCTGGCCAGGAAGGCCTTCACCACCCGGTCCTGCACGGCCTGGGCGTCGGTAAAGAAGTCGGTAAAGGTCAGCTTGATGCCGGTCTGGGGATCAAAGTTCTCCCCCAGCTCAAACACGGTGGGGTAAGCCGCCCCGCTGTTGATGTACCAGGTGCGGCGGATGCTGATGACCTGATCGGTGGAGAGCACCACCTCATAGCTCATCTCCTCGGTGACCGGCGTAAAGGAGAAGCCGGCGGCCTTGGACACGTCGTAGTCCGCCACCACCTGCTCATAGTTGGCCTCGGCGCTCTCCATGCGGCTGGCGCCGTCGGCCTTGTACCAGTCGTTGATCACATCGCCGGCAGGGCAGGTGTCGGTATTCTGCACCATGGGCAGGGTATAGCGCACCGTCATGACCTGGGTGCCGTCCCCGGCGGTATAGGTCTGGGTAAAGACCTGCTCCCCCCACTGGGGCGGTTCGGGGGTGGGGG
>NZ_NFHC01000036.1:0-24327 GCF_002161245.1 Flavonifractor sp. An9 | reverse complement strand
GGCGTATCAGGAACCCGCTTTGACCGTCCCGGCTTTCTGGCGATGATGGAGGAAGTCGAGGCCGGACGGGTGGAGGCCATCGTCATAAAGGACATGAGCCGCCTGGGGCGCGACTATCTGAAAGTCGGCCAGGTCATGGAGATTTTGCGGCAGCGCGGCGTCCGGCTGATCGCCATCAATGACGGTGTGGACAGTCTGAAAGGCGATGATGATTTTACCCCGTTCCGCAACATTATGAATGAGTTTTACGCCCGTGACACCAGCCGAAAAATCCGCTCCGTGTTCAAGTCCAAAGGCATGAGCGGCAAGCACTTGACCGGCACCGTTATCTACGGCTACCTGTGGGACGAAAAGCGGGAACACTGGCTTGTGGACGAAGAAGCCGCCGAAGTGGTACGCCGTATCTTTTCCCTGACGATGGAGGGCTACGGCCCCTATCAAATCTCAAAGCTGCTGTCCGAGGCAAAGGTTGAAATCCCCGCTGTCCATCTGGCACGCTTTCAAGAGGGAGTAAACAGGACGAAGCCGGTCAAAGACCCCTACGGCTGGGGATCGTCCACCATTGTGAACATCCTGAAAAAGCGGGAATACCTGGGCCACACCATCAATTTCAAGACCCGCAAGCACTTCAAGGACAAGAAAAGCCACTATGTTGACGAAAGCGAGTGGACGATTTTCGAGAACACCCATGAGGCCATCATCGACCAGGAAACCTTTGACAATGTGCAGCGTATCCGGGCAAATGTCAGGCGCTACCCGGACGGCTGGGGCGAGGCCCATCCTCTGACCGGCCTGATGTACTGTGCCGACTGCGGCGGCAAGATGTACATAAAGAACCCGGACGACCCTCGCTTTTGGGTGATTGACCCGGAGGCCGCCGCCGTGGTGCAGCGCATCTATCAGATGACGCTGGAGGGCAGCGGGCTGGCGGAAATTGCCGCCGCTCTCGGTGCGGATGGGATCGTCAACCCCACCTATTACTGGCGGAGCCGGGGCGTCAACCGTTCCGGCAGCAAAAGTACCGTAGAGCCCACCAAGTGGGGCCACACCACCGTCAAAAAAATTCTCACCTTACAGGAATACTGCGGCGATGTGATCAACTTCAAAAGTTACTCCAAATCCTATAAGATCAAACGCCGCATTGAAAACCCGGAGGAAAACCGGGCCATCTTCCTCAATGTTCACGAGCCCATCATTGACCGTGCTACCTGGGAAAAGGTGCAGGCCCTCACCAAAGGCACCCGACGCAAGCGGCCTCAAGTCACGCAAGAGCCCAGCGTGTTCTCCGGCTATCTGAAATGCCCGGAGTGCGGCGGAAACCTCAATTTCCACTTCAACCAGGGCAACCACGACATCAAGTTTTTCAGTTGTCAGAACCACAATTCCGGGCTCCGCAAATGCTCGTCCACCCACTACATCCGGCTGGATTTCCTGGAGCGGGTCGTGCTGTATGAGGTCAACCGCCTCGCCGCCTTTTCCAGTGAGTATGAGGACGATTTCATCAAGGCCATTATGGGCCGCTCTGCCAAGGTTGCAGAAAATGTGAGGGTGCGGAAACAGCGGGAACTGGATGGGCTGTTGGCCCGTGACAAGGAACTGGATATGCTCTTTGAGCGGCTTTACGAGGACAATGTTGCCGGTAAAATCGACGATGCCCGGTTTGCTAAAATGGCAAAGCGGTATGAGCAGGAGCAGGGTGAAAACGGCAAGCGGATTAAGACGCTGCGCCTGGAACTGAAACAATCTGAGAGCAAGCGCATGGACATTGACGATTTCCTCACCACCGTCCGGCGCTATACCAACGCCGCCAAGATCACCAAGCGCATGGTGGGAGAACTCATTGACCACATTGACGTGTATCAAGCGGAAAAGCAGGACGGCGTTACCACTCAGCGCGTCGTGATCCATTACAACTGCATCGGTGCCTTTGATGTGCCGGACCGCCGGAAGATACCGGAGGCCGACATTATCATGGAAACGAGAAAGGGCGTAGCAGTCAGCTACGCCCCGGCGGTGTAAAGGTGGTGTGGGATATGAGAGCATTTCTCTATTGCCGTGTCGCCCATGACGATTCTTTCGCATTGGAACACCAGCGGTTCCTGCTCCAGCTCTACGCAAAGCAGGCGGGATATACCATCATCGGCGCTGCGGACGAATACGGCAGCGGGCTTACATTAGACCGCCCGGCGCTCCAGAAAGTGACCGAGGCCGTTGTCGCTGGCAGGGTGGATGTGGTGTTAGTCCACAGCCTGACCCGGATAGGCCGGAAGTGGGGCATGACCCAACGCTACATTGACCTCCTCACCCGGCACAAGGTAAAACTCCTGTGCATCCGAGATCGGCTGCTGTTCGATGAAAACGGCGCTGCCCCAATTTTGACAATAAAAAATGCGGAGTGCCCTTTGTAGGATACTCAGATCCTATAAGGACACTCCGCATGGTCCGAGTGGCGGGATTTGAACCCACGGCCTCTTGGACCCGAACCAAGCGCGATACCAAGCTTCGCCACACCCGGATGAAATTGAACTGCGCTGAACAGGGGATCAGATTATTCCGACCAACTGAGCGCTGAATAATATTATAGAGGGGAGAAGATAAATTGTCAAGGAAAAATAGAGACGATAGCGCACCAGACGGCAGCAAAATAAAAAGAAGGACATGACCTTGGTCATGTCCTTCTTTGGCAAATGACCCTAATTGTGATACAAATGAACCCCCTTTGGGCGTCAGGGGGTTCACTTTGCGCCAAGGGGGTTCACCGATTCCTGAGGCCGGTGTTCTCCGAGCCGCGCACTTCCTCGTGATAAAAGTAATCCACGATGACCGGATGCCCCGGCTCTGCCCGGCCGTAGGGGAGTTCGTTGTCCACAAAGGGACAATCATATTCTCTCGCAAGGCGCTCTGCCCGCTCCTCCAACTCCCGGAAATAGCCCCTGTCTCCTCTGGTATAGATGGCGTTGTACAGCGGCATGAGGTCAGGGTATTTCTCCTGAATATAGGCCAGGATGTCTTTTTTGAAGCCGCCCCGCAAATTCAGATTTTCCAGCCACACCAGGTCGCACTGGTCTTTCACCCGGTGGAAGATGGCCTCGAAATCCGTGATACCGGGAAAAACCGGAGCGATAAAGCACACGGTGCGGATGCCTGCATCATAGACCTGCTTCATGGCGTCCAACCGCCGCTGGATGCTGACGGCATTGTCCATGTCATTTTTGAAACCCTCATCCAGCGTGTTAATCGACCAGGAAACAGTGACTTTTCCCATCTCTTTCAGCAAGTCGATGTCCCGCACCACCAAGTCGGATTTGGTACAGATCAGAATCTCCGCGCCGCTGCCTTTCAGCTGCTCCAACAGCCTGCGGGTATTTCCGAACTGCTCCTCCTGAGGCAGGTATCCGTCTGTCACCGAGCCGATGACTACACGCTGCCCGGCATACTTCCGGGGATTTTTAATGGCAGGCCAGTATTTCACATCCAGAAAGGTGCCCCATGGTTCGGTATGCCCGGTAAATCGCTTCATAAACGAGGCGTAGCAGTACTTACAGCCGTGGGTGCAGCCTACATAGGGGTTCACCGAATAGCCGCCCACTGGAAGGGTGGATTTGGTCATGATGTTTTTCGTTTCCACATCCCGGATCAGGACACCGCTTTCCACTATTTCCGCCATGCTTTCTGTTCCTCCAATACCCGGCAGAAGGCCGGGGGCAGCTCTTGTGTCATGCTTTCCTCGCCAATGATAGGAAGCAGATCTTCCTTCATGAACACAGGAGTACCAAGTGCGTGAGCCTGATGAGTCAAATTCCACACCCACTCCGGTTTGGAGACGGCCTTGCCCTTCCTGCGTCCAGTCTCAGTACCAATGACGATCCATTCGATGCCAGTGAGGTCTACTGTACCGATGTTGTCAAACATGGGTTCAAAGGTCACATGGTAATGCCCGCCGCGGATGTGCTCCCGTAAAGTCTGGATGCGGCCTTTCTCCCTGCTGGAAGTCACAGTCACGCCGAACCAGGCATTGTCTAATGGGGTGGAAAAGACGATGTCCTCCGGCCGCTTGGTCAAGAACAGATACTGGTGCTGTGGATTTTCAGCCATTTTGGAAAATACCTGATCTCGCCACTCTGTCTGCCAGTGGGCAAAATCGCTCATGCCGGTGAGCAGGAAATTTTGAGGACGCTTCTTCTCCATCAGCCGCAGCTTACCTGGGAAGAACTCCGGCTTTTCAAAGTCGTCGATCATGTGGAACCGGCGGACATTGTTTCTGGCGTAGCAGTAGCTGCAGCCAATGGGACAGCCAATCACCAGATTCATATTCTGAATACAGTCCTTGATGCAGATGGCCACCGCTGACGCCTCCTTCCTGCTTTAAGATTCAACCTTCTGCCGCAGATGCGACCTTTCCAAAGCCGTTCCAAGCATACAGACCTTTCTTGTCCTCATCGCCCAGGAACTTGTCCACCTGGCAGATGTGCAGGATGTGGTCGCCCACCTCCACGGACTGCTGCAGGGTCGCCGCCATAGCCAGCCGGGTGTCCGCTGGAATCTGAATGTCGCTGCCGTCCACCGACTTCATTTCGATGTGATTTTCGGCCACCTTGTTTAACTTGGCGCCGGTGGAGGTGCCGCAGGTCATCACTGCGCCAGCCAGACTTTCACCGGGGACCGTGACGATGACTTTTTCAGTCTCCCGCACACGCTTTCCGGTGTGGGATTGCTTTCCGGTGGCGAATCCCACCATCGGCGGGTTGAAAGAGAGATAGGAGACAAAGCAGATGGGGGCCAGGTTGGTGGTGCCATCTTCATTCAAAGAACAGATCAAAGTCAGCGGATTGGGGGAAGAATAGACAGTGGCCTCCATAATGTTCAGTTCTCTCATCGTGTTTCATCCTTTCAGAGTGATTTGGAGATTGACATATCCAGCTTCTGCTGGTACAATTATTATACTTGATTGTCATAATAAATCAAGTACGCAAATTGTTTGTGCCTGGTATCAAAAACAATACCTGTCTAAAGTGGGGAATCAACAATGACTTACGAGGAATTCAAAGAAAAGGTAAGCGACGTCATTCTTACGGAGAGTGGCAATTGCCCTGTTATGCCGGTGGTGCAGATGCTGCAGGGTAAGTGGAAGCTCCAGATCCTCTATGAGCTGTGCATCAAGTCTCCCATGCGGTTTGGCGAACTCAAAAAGCTGCTCAAGCCCATCACCAATACGGCGCTAACCAATGCGCTCAAAGAATTGGAAAAGGATGAACTGGTGCAGCGCATTCAATATAATGAGATGCCGCTGCGGGTGGAGTATTCCCTCACAGAGAAAGGGCAGGACTTATTGCCAGTGTTTTATGCTATTTCACAGTGGGGGATGAAATACATTCCATAATAGTAAAGGGGACGGAAACCTTCCGCCCCCTTTTTTAATAAAATTGATTCTTATTCAAGCATCTCATGCCCCGTCTGGAATTTGAATGTAAGCCGCCCATCCCGGTGGACGGTGACAATGTCGATGACCGTGAGCCAAAGCCGGTCATCAAACTCCGTGAGGGACTCTCCGTACTCCGCCAGTTCGAACATAAAGCCGCCGATGTCCTCGGCCTTGGCTTCCCGCTGGGCCTTTGCCGCCTGGAGCTTCTCCAGCTTGGCCTTGGCGGTTTCGTACCGTTCTGCCAGGCCGTTGTACCGTTCCAGGTAAGTGGTCTGGTCCTGTGCCGTGGTGGAATTCTCTTCGATGCACCGCTTGGTTAGCTCGGCCACCACCTCCATTTCGGAAAGTATTGCCGCCATCTCTCTATCTAGGGCGCAGGTGTCGGTAAGCGCCGCTTGCATGGTGCGGCACTCGTCCAGCAGCCGCTCTTTGTCCGAAACCAGCGTATTGAAGGCATCCAGGAACCGGGCCTTGATCTCCTCCTCGGTCAGGTGCGGGGTCTGACACTTTTCCTCGCCGGTGAACTTGCTGTTGCACCGCCAGATAGTGCGCCGGTATTTGTCGGTGGAATGCCAGACCTTGGAGCCAAAGTAACCGCCGCAGTCTCCGCAGACCAGCCGGGAGGAAAAGATGCTGTTGCCGCTGTAGCTGCGCCCGATGGCTTTCCTGCGCTCCAGCTCCCGCTGCACCAGCTTCCACTCGGCGGGGTCAATGATGGCCGGGTGGCTGTTCTCCACATAATACTGCGGCACCTCGCCCTCGTTTTTCTTCTGTTTCTTGGTGAGAAAATCCACCGTGAACGCCTTTTGCAGAAGGGCGTCACCCTTATACTTCTCGTTTTTCAGAATGCTCTCCACCGTGCTCGCCGCCCAGCGTTTCTTCCCAGCGGGGGTGGGTATCCCCTCCCTGGTGAGAAAACTTGCAATGGAACTGGTGGTCTTGCCGCTGAGGAATAGGCTGTAAATCCAGCGGACGGTTTCCGCTTCCTCCGGCACGATTTCCGGCAGCCCGTCAGCCCCTTTCCGGTAGCCCAGAAAGTGGCTATACGGCAGGCTGACCTTCCCATCGGCGAATCGCTTTCTCTGTCCCCAGGTGACGTTCTCCGAAATGGAGCGGCTCTCCTCCTGCGCCAGAGAGGACATGATGGTGATCAGCAGCTCGCCTTTACTGTCCAGGGTGTAGATGTTTTCCTTTTCGAAGTAGACCTCCACACCCTTCTCTTTCAGCTTGCGGACGGTCACCAGGCTGTCTACGGTGTTCCGGGCAAACCGACTGACCGACTTGGTAACGATGAGGTCGATTTTTCCGTCCAGGGCATCCCGCACCATCTGGTTGAAACCTTCACGCTTTTTGGTGTTCACCGCTGAAATGCCTTCATCGGTGTAGACCCTTGGTGGACCGCCTCTGGCGGCCACCATGCCGGGCGTCGGCACGCGATAAGGAGAATACAACGATGATAACGATCAGAAGCAGAACTGCAGATGGCCGATTGGCCATCCGGGAATGGCAGTCAGAAACGGAAATACGCACCTACTGGGAGCGCGAATCTGCGTCCCTGCAGACCGAACTGATCCAGCTAGTGGTTCAAGATGGCCTTGTCCTCTATTCCGGGCTTGATCCAGCGCAGCTTTTCCTTGGCGGACCCCTTTGGTGGAAAGATCTCATTCATTGGTTCTCCCCCGTTGTGGAAACCAATGCGCGGGAACCGGACCGCAAAGAGCTGTTTGGCGCCCGAGCGATCCGGGCCAGCGATTTCACCCTTTCTGAGGATGCTGCCGAGTGGGTAGAGAACCATGATGGGGACGAGTCCTACTGGCTGTACCGTCTTACGCCGCAGGGCAATGTTGAAGAAGCCCTGGGTACATATGCTCTGGCATCAGATCCAGGCAGCCGCATCAATATCCTGATCATGGTGCGGGCCGGCTATGACCAGTTGAGCCGAAATCTGCTCATCAATTTCTACTGGGATTCCGGGAAGATGGAACGGTATGTTCGTGCATTGAGCCCGGAGGAACAGCGTGTGTTCCTCGCCATGGTGCAGGACTATGAAGTGGCGCGGCTGACTCGGTCACTCCGCTCCAATATGACTGGGGGTGACGAGCAGAAATGAGTTTCACCACTGCACAGGAGATCCTCAGCCTTTGGGCAAAGAATGAAACACCGGAAGCAAGACGGGAACGCCTGGAGATAAAAGCCCTTCGGCGGGATTTAGAGACCGCACAGGAAGGCATTCAGGAAGCGATTGCACGTTACCGGAAGGTGAAACTGCGTGCCCGCAGCAAAAAGCAGGCAAATTCTCCTGATGTGTTTGCGGAGTTAGACGCTTATAGTTCTCAGGAGGATATCCGCACCGCATATGGTTACGAGATGATCTCCGAATCTGAGATGGATCGGCTGATGAATTTGTGGGAGCTGCGTGAGCAGTCAAAACAAGCGGAAGGGCCCTACCGTGACCGGTGCGTTGAGATGCTGGAACTGGCCAGCCAGGCCGTATGGGATGCCTACAGTGCGCCAATTCTTGCGTATGAAGAAAAGGTATCCCAGATGCATCGGGACGCGGAACGGATTGCGGCAGAGAATCGAAGGCGGAATACTGAGAGAGCCAGATAGTGAGGAGTGACAGATCCATGGAGATGACGAAAGATAAAACGATGGATGCGTTCCTGGAAACCATCGCTGATATTGTGGATGCGATCCCGGCGGTGGAAGCAGCCGGCGGTTCCCCAGCACTGCAGCGGGCAAAAATATCTGCCTTATGCGATACCTTCCGGCGTATCCAAACGTATCGAGCGGAGGGCATTCGCGAAGACCTGGTGGCAATCGTCCTTGAGAAACGGAAAGCTCTGATTATGGATGCGGGTACCGTTCAGGACGTGAATGCCATTTGCTCTGAGCCAAAACCGCACTATTACGGCGGGGAGTTTCGGACTGGCCGCTTCAGCGTACCTGAGGAGGAAATGATCATGTGGTCCCTTGCATCGTTGCGGGCGCCACTCAATCATGAGGCAACGGAGCGCTATATGTATCTGTTCAAGGAGGCATTTGGCTATTTGCCGTGGGAGGTGAACTGAGGTGATGACCCTGTATGGCAGTGACTTGCTCAAGCAGATTTATGCTGCCTATCTGGAGCGCTATCAGAAGGCTCTGGCGCGCGGCTACGATGCGGAAGGGGAACGGTACCACTGGCTCTATAACGAGCTGCTGTGCCGCGTTCAGCGGCTGAAAGAAGCCCTCCTCTATATGGAGGCACTTCCACATTTCCTGAACGGCACAGACGAGGATCATGCGCTGCAATACATTATGGGATATACCTCCAGGCTGTTTCGCCCGGAGAACATCGGCTCTTGTGAGCGTGACGAGAACCAGGAACACCCATTTTTTCGTGACAGCAATCCATACTGGAGAGAGCTCCAGGAAGCCATGGATGCCTTCAACGATCCGGAGATCCTGGGTAACCGGCCGTTGCTCTACGTTTACGCCTGTGAACTAATCACCCGGGCGCACCGGCTGTACCTGCAGATCCGCGAGGTACAGTTTCGATCCATTGACCGAGAAAAATTTCATGCACTGATGCTGATGCCACAAAATAAATATATGGACTCAGCATCATAATTGCTCCTTAACAAGAGCACAAAAGCAAAGGGCCCGGGGGACGCATAGTCCTCCGGGCCCTTTTTCCATATCCGACACCACCAGGCATCGGTAAAACAGCTCATAACAATGCGATAGTCTTACGAATAGAAAGACGGTCTTAGGAGTAGTGGATTTTCATATCGCAGTACACATTTTATACTCCTAATAGAAAGATACTCTTTCTATTAGGAGGTGAGATGTTGGACGCAACGAAGATTGGAAAGCGAATTCAGGATACGCGGAAAGCGCGCGGCCTGACGCAATCCGACCTGGCAGCGAAAGTGGACATCACTCCCAAGTATCTGAGTAATATTGAGTGCGGTGATGGCATCCCTATTTTGATCGTTCGTCCCAAAGCAATGCTCACAAAAAACTATGTAAATGTCCCGCCAGAGATTGAACAGGAGTTTCTTGCTGCGTTCGGTAATTATGCAACCCCGCTTGGTTTTGTCAGTGATCGGGTTGAGGCGAGCCGTAACCCCTCACGAGGATCAGACATCCGAATCAGAAATCATGGTAAGATTTATTCTGTTCAAATGGGGGAACTCTGGGAGAATCACTTTGCAAATTACTACTTTTGGAATGAGCCTCGACACGCTTACTACTTCCCGTGAAATGCTCCGTCCCAGACAGCACATCAGATTAAAATTGAATACGACACCGCAGAAGCGGCGTTCTCTGATCCCCTTGAGGGAGAAAAGGACGCCGCTTTTTTGCGCCCAAAACCAGAAAGGAGGCGACGCCATGTATTTCACTTCCGGCAGCGACCGCGCCTTTGAACATCTCATGCAAGGCAAGCCCGGTTTCGACCACTACGACAGCGGCGAGGCCGGAGCGCCGGAGGATTGCGGCGACTGCCGTTTCTACCGCCCCGGCTGGAAGTATCAGTTTTGCGTGTATGCAGAGTGTCCCTACCAGCCGGGCAAGCTGACCGCCTACGACGCGGTTTTATTCCAAGTGAAAGGAGTTGACGACGAGATGGCAGTTTTTCGTGTAGAGAAAAACCGGGGCTACACGGTGATGTCCAACCATCACCTGCGGAACAAAGACCTGTCCCTGAAAGCCAAGGGCCTGCTTTCGCAAATGCTGTCCCTGCCGGAAGATTGGGACTATACGCTGAAAGGCTTGTCCCTTATCAACCGGGAAAGCATCGACGCCATACGGACAGCGGTGTGGGAGCTGGAAAAGGCCAGGTACATCACCCGCCAGCAGAACCGGGACGGCAGGGGCAAGATGGCCGACATGGTTTATACCATCTACGAACAGCCCCAGCCCCGGCCAGAGGCAGCACAGGGAGAACAGCCGGGATTGGAAAACCCGGTGTTGGAAAATCCAACATCGGATAATCCAACGTCGGAAAACCCGGTATCGGGAAATCCAATGCATATGGATGGCGGTCTGGATAGCGTCAATGGCATAGTAGATGGCCTCGTTGTCCGGCTTGGTTGTACCCTCCATATAGACGGGGCGGTTCAGATGTCCCGCATTGTGGACGCTGGTAAGCCGGCCGAGCTTTTGGAGCAGGGCCGCACTCTTCTTCTCCGTGACAAGGTGGGAGGACGCCACAGCGTCCGCCAGCAGCTTCAGTTCCGGCAGTTCAAAAATACGGGAACCGATGAAGTAGCGGTTCTGTTTGCTTTTCACGCGGATAATATCGTGGCCGGCGTCCAGCAGGAGCTGGACATCTCCGTACACATTCTTCCGGTTGGCACGGATGCCCGCATCCTCCCAATATCTCAGAATGTCCGCACCGGATACGAAATGGGTTTCATCCGTCTGTTCATACAGCAGTTTCAGCAGCAGGAGCAGGCGGCGTTGATTATCTTTTTGCAACGCAATTCTCCTATATACAGCCTGGGGCCGGATTTCCGGCCCCAGGTCCAATCTTATTCCGCCACGACCTCATTAAACCGCGTGAGGATGACTGCCGCCTCGGCGCGGGTGGCCTGGCCCTTGGGATCCAAAACGCCGTCCCCCTTGCCGTTGATCAGCCCTTCCGCGTTGGCCCACTGGAGGGCCTCAAGGGCGTAGTTGCTGATCTCGTCCGCATCTGTAAATTTGTTCAGATCTGCTTTTGCACTTACGTCATAGCCCTTGTACTGGGCGTAGCGGTAGAGGATGGCCGCCATCTGCTCCCGGGTGATGGGGTCATTGGGGCCGAAGGTAGCATCGTCATAGCCGACCGCAATGCCGTTTAGCCGCGCCCAGTAGACCGCTGTGCCGTAATAGGCCGTGGCGTCCACATCGGCAAAGGGGTAGCCCCAAATCTTGTCCTCCATGTCGGGGCTTCCTGCCATACGCCAGAGGATGGTGACGATCATGCCCCGGCTGGTAGTACCCTCCGGGCTGAACGTGGTGGCACTCGTTCCATTCATCAGGCCGTTTTGGTAGACAAACTTCACATCATTGAAAAACCAATCGTTTTCGGAAACATCGGTAAACGGATTTTCAAAGCCTGTACTTGGATTTTCCTTGATTTCTTCCCAGCCCGCATAAACCGTCGTGTTGCGGGTAAGGCGTATACTCGTGATTTTTTCCGTCAAATTCTCGTCTGCATACCAGCCTGTAAACTCGTAACCCTCGCGGGTCGGGGTATAGTCGGTGAGGTCGATTGTCGTATACTCGGCGCGTCGAATGGAACTAATCTCGCTGCCGCCGTTCGTTTCAAAGGTCAGGCGGTAATAATCCGTCGTACTTCCACCGCCGCCAATATAACTCCAAGCTGCCGTAATCGTCGTGTTGGCTGCGGGCATGGTAAAGGTGGTGCTTGCGCTGGAAGCATCGGCAAAGGCGCCGCCATTGGTAGATGTCCACCCAGCAAAGCGGTAATTGCTGCGGCTTCCCGCGTCGATATTGACAACCGCGCCCTCGGCATATTCACCGCATGTCGTGCCGCCGCTGCCGCCGTTTAAGTCGACTGTGAGTGTGTAGGTTTTCGGAACTACGGTGTAGGCAGGTATCTCGATTTTCAGCTTTACACTCTCATTCCCCGCCGCGTCTTTCGCCACAATGTAAATGTCCTTTGCTGCTGTATCTGTAAGATCGCTGATGGAAATGGTATTCGTTCCGCTAATACAGGTAGTCCCATCCCCGGTGGTGTCGATAGTCGGCCCATCTGAGCCGCTTTCCACGACTGCATAGTAATATTCGCCCGCCTCGTCGCTGGTAAACTTCACCGTCGCGGCGGTTTCGCTGCCGCGGGTCACGCTGTCCGGTGTCAGCGTCGGGGCGGTGGCGTCAGCGACAGGATTACTAATTTCAATAAGCTGGCTGGCGTAGTCGGTCAGTTTGGTGTCATCGTTTTCCCCGCCGTTGTACTGCTCGCTGAACACATACAGCTTTGTATCATTGTCTAATGTTACACCCGCAGGGATCGTAAGACTTGCCGTTCCGTTTGCGCCATTGGTCGTGCCGTCCAACTGTAAAATGCGCCCGTAATGGGTGATTGCGCCATTGTCTACGATCACAGCGGAAATGTATTCATTTGTCCCTGTTTCTGCATCGGAGTAGGAAAATGTGATTGTGTTGTTGCTAATCATCGCATTGGAAATAGAAAAATTGCGGCTATTATCCAAAAGCGTCAATTTCCACTCGTTGCCCGTATAATCGCCAATTTCAAAAATCGCGTCGCCGCCGCTTCCAGCGGCGAGGATTTTGCCGCCTACGGCGGCAGATGTGAAGAGGACAGAGTTCAGATCTAAATTAAAAGCGGGACGAACGGCGGTGATAACGAAGTCCACATTAGGGCCGAAGCTACGCACGCCGCCGTTGTACGTCACATACGCCGCGATGTCATCATCGACGCCGGGGGAGCGTAGCCACCAGTAGTCGGCTTTGCCGACAACGGACATACCGCCATCGATTTTGCCGCCGTCTGCTACATAGGCAGTATTGGTCGCGATACGGCTGTTGTCATCGGCAAAGTAGCTGCTGTTCTGCGCTTCCGCAATCGACAAAAGAAAGATTTTATCGTTTGTATTCTCGCCGCCCTCTGTGCCATAAGTTGGGTTATCGTCATTGACAACGGTTGTATCCGCGATAGCCCCCTGCTCTTTCTCCGAAAAAGCGGCGCCGATAAAATTATCGCTTGTATAATCCGTACCGCTGCTGCCGCCGGTATTATGCGACGCGCTGTACCCGTTGAGCCAGGAGCGCATGGTGCTGGTTTCCCATGTTACGCTCTCATATTCTGTATGATACTGAAATACGTCCAGATTCTGGTCGGAAAGCAGGAACAGCTGCCCGCTGGCGTTGGACAGCACCCGCCATTTGACGGGGTCTATATAATAATACGGATCTTGTCCATTTTTGTTGGCTGTGTCCGACTTGATCCAGTCCACGCCTTCCGTGCCGTCAGGCTCTGTGCTGCCGGCACTGCTCTGCTGATAGGTACCAAAATAAATGTTGTCTGCCTGCCCGCCGCTGATGTTTGCGACAGTTCCGCTGTCCACAAGCTGGATTGCCTTGCCGGTGTCAATTCCCGGTGCAGCAGCTTCCTCAACGGTGAGAGCAACCTCTGCAAAGGCGCTGGCGTAGTCGGTCTTATAATCGCCGTTGTACTGCTCGCTGAACACATTAAGGGTATACTCCCCGGCTGCAAGGGAATCCGGAATTTTTATTTCCACTTGTCCGTTTGCACTGTCCGGCTGTGCAACTCTCCCATAGTACAGGGTGCTGCCGTTGCTGTCTGCAATGATGACAGAGATATATTCATTTGTTCCGGTGGTCGCCCCGGTGTAATTCAGCGTAATGGTACCGCCGGGGGCCCCGCTGACGGTTTGTTCCGTCACGGCAAAACTACGGCTTTTGTCTAAAAGCGTCAATTTCCACTCGTTGCCGGCATAATTGCCTATCGCCGTCAACCCGCTGTCCATGCCATTAGCGGATTTGCCGCCTACGGCGGCAGATGTGAAGAGGACAGAGTTCAGATCTAAATTAAAAGCGGGACGAACGGCGTAGTCGTAGTTCACATAGTAGTTGCTCCCATAACCATTGCGGTAAACCACGCCCGCAAGGTTCGTGTAGTTCGCAGAAGGCGAGCGGAGCCACCACACACCGGCGCTGACGCCATAATCGGCGATACGCGCCGCGTCATTGGTAAAGCCGTATTCGTCGTTTTCCGCTTCCTGCGCCGAGAGGAAAAACACCTTGTCCTCGTTCAGGATATTTTCAGACGCTGCAAACGGAAGGCTATATGTGCTTGTAAACGCCTCGTCGCTTTTCGTAGTGGCAAGTACCGCGCTCTGTTCGCCTGTGGAAAAATTACTGCTGCAAAAATCCTGGCACCACGTTTGCGCGTCGCTGCCCTGCCATGCGTTGCTGTTTCGGGAAGATTTATCAAAATATACACCTCCGTAAGTACCGCTGCCTAACAGGGTGTCGGTAAGCAGGAACAGCCCTGTGCCACCTGTATTGGTCTGGTCGTCCAGTACCCGCCATTTGATCGGGCCGGAAGTGGTGTAGTTGTCCGGCGCAGACCAGTTGCCGTAATAGATATAGTCGTAGCCTTTTGTGCTGTCATAGCCGCTGATCCCACTTGTCCCCAGCATAATGGTTTTGTCGCCCTCCGCCGCAAACGCCGTTGTCGGCATAAGCCCTGCAACAAGGCAGATTGTAAGCAGTAAACTTAGTGGTTTGCTTTTTGGTTTCATGGTCTGTCCTCCTGTCCTTTTCTTCACACCTTTGATTTTATTCTATCGCGGGTTTTTCTCCCGTAATATCCCTTTTCTCTCTTTTCGGGGCTTTCGTCAAGACAAAGTTCCCATATACCTTAGCAGCTTCCTGCCCCATTTTTTTACCATTTTCTCCACTCCTTCCTTTCTGTCAATTTCAGTGTCAGACCAGCGGATCTATAATCGGATTTTTGTAGGTAAACCGGTGCCCGTTCAACTCCATATCCAGCGCGACAGTCGCCTTGGCATCGGCGGAAATGGGCTGCGGCAGTGTGGCGGTGATCACTCGGATATAATCTGTGACAGTCTCCACCTCATCCGGAGTATCCATATGGGACACCTGGCTTTCCTCTGTTTCATCCGCAACCGTGTAGTTTTCCTGTGGGATGGGCTGGCCGTCCACGAACACCGTCACGCTGACCGTCTCGCCCGCAGCGTCTTCCGGCGCGCCGCAAACCACGGGGATGAAATCCTCGCCCAGCAAGTTATACAGCCGGACCTTCACCGCGCCGGCATCCTTTTCGTACCGCACGGATATGGAGCTCGGGCCGTCTCCCATATGCTCGGACGCGTATTCCTCGCTTTCTCCGTCTGTCCGCTCGATGGTCAGTGTGAACGCAAAGTCAGGGAAAGCGCCCTCGCCGTTGGCCGCCCAGTAGGCTTCAAAATCCGGTACATAATTATAATATGTAGTGCTATAATGCCCGGTCTTAATATCCTCCTGGGGAATACCGGCACCAAATTGGTCTTCATAGTATGTTTCTCCTGAAATCTGATCGAACATGGTGATCTTGGCCGATGAAATGGTCTCAGGATCCGCCAGGGTCACATCGATCAGGCCGTAAGAGCCGCCTATGGTAGCGGTGTAAATGGAGCTTTCCTCTTTAGGCTCTGGGGGCAGTTCCTCTGCTGATGGCGGAACCTGCATAGAATTATCATTAGGCTGTACTTGCGTTGCATCGTCGGGTGGGATAGAAGAGGTCATATCTCCAGCTTCTGGCAATCCGGCCTCATACACCGTAACGGCCAACAATATCAGCGAGAACAACATAGTTGCCATACGCCATATGTTCTTGCGCTTCATCCTAAACGAATTGTTTTTTCCGCTGCTGTGAAACTCAGGAGGTAACGGTGCGCGTTCTGGTCCAGGAGAAGGTTCCGGCGGGATCATATACTCCTCTGGCAGAGGAAATTGTTCAGGTAAAGTATCCTCTGACGGAAGCTTATGCTCTAAAGGCGGCTCATGCCGCACATCTTTCCTTTTCATAGCCTATCTGCTGTGAACATCCAACTGCGGGAAGGGGCACTCCACTCCCAGCCGACGGAAGCCTAGCAACAGCTCTCGATTGAGGATTCGGATTGCTGAGTAGATATCTTTCTCTCTCACATCCACACAAAAACGCAGTATAACAGCGCTGTCGGCCAGACTTTGCACACCCAAGTAGACAGGCCCCGCTTTCATTGCATCACTATGTGCTTTGTAGATCTCATCAAGCAGCCCTGGAAGAGCTGCCTCCAAGTCTTCCAAGTCGGTCTTGTAGGGAATAGGTATATCGCAAATAGACTTTGAGACGCGATCAGATCGATTTAAAATGTTGCGCATATCCGCGTTATTGATGACTTTGATGTTCTCGCTGGCATCGGTAATTGATGTCGTGCGAATGCCAATATCGGTCACTGTCCCACGAAATCCCCCTATCTCCACAATGTCTCCCACGTTGTATTGATTTTCAAAGAGCATAAATAGGCCAGTTACAAGATCAGCAATAAGACTCTCTGCACTGAACCCAACGATCAACGTCAGTACCCCTACGCTGGCCAATACCACCGTAATATTTACTCCAATGATCGTCAGGCCCCAACAGAGTATAACGATGGCAGCTGCGTATTTCAACAGGCTGCGGATAATTGTAATCACCGACCGGGCACGATGTGCCTCTGGCTTGCAATATCCCAAGATAAGCTCTACCAGGTATTCCACGAACAGTACCCCTGCCATCATGATAACAAGGCGCAGCAACACATCGGCACTAAACGCCCAACTGGAAGCAAGCGCATCTGGTTGTATTGCCCCAGTTAAAAAACCGGTAATTATCGCAGCGACTAGTACCACTGCCAAGATCAAAAGCTTTATTACTCCTGCACGTTTCTTATCCATATTTATCCTCCTGCGGCATTATTATAGCAGCGCGATTATTCATCAAAAGCTCGTTTTCCAGATATTGTACGATTCGATCCATCACAGCGGTCATGGCCCGCTCTTTTCCCTGCTCAGACAATCCCACGCAGGACTGCAGCATGGTGACCTTCAGCTCGGTCCCCATCTCTTGCTCCTCGGCAGAGATAGAAAAGGTGCTGAGATTGCCGTATACCTCCGCTTTGGCCACGACCGTGTCCTCTTTCTTTTGATAAGGCACTCTTTCGCCGTCCAGCACGTCATAAATTCCAAGGAGCACATACCGACGGACATATGGGATGATCTTCGAGATGCTATAATTCATTCACGCTCCTCCTGTTCGTTAAAAAAATGCAGCTACCTGTCGTTGTAAGCAGGGCAGTTTTCACTCAATATAGCCGCTGATGGGCTGTACGTACATCTCGTCTTCCGTCACCGGCTGATAGCGCTCCCCAGAATAGCTGTCGCTCCAGCCGTTCTCCGCCCGGTAGATATCACCTGTTTCCGTGTCGTAAACGCGCTCATATCCCAATGTGGCGTCGCTCTGCTTCTGGCTCTGGATGTCCACGCTGGTGTCTCGCGCCTTCCAGGAAGACATGATCCCGTTCAGCACCTCGTTTGCATTTCGGCTGAAGTCCATGGCCTGCTGTACCACTTCCTGCCCCGCCTGGATGGTGGCGTTTACAAAGTTTTCCGAGTACTCCAGTGTGCCGAGGCTCTCGGTCAAAATGCCCTCCCACTCAACGAAGGTGTCCTTGGCCGCTGTGACCGCCATGATGTTATACGCCATATAATACCCGCCGTCCGCCTGGGGGAGCTGGTAGCCTACCGGCGGGCCGGCCGCGATGGGAACACTGCCAAAATCCACGACCGACGCGGCAAACATCCCCTCTCCCTCTCTGCCGTCTTCGGTGAAGGTGGCCCGCAGCAGCTCATCGCCCAGCGCGTAGGCGCTCAGGCTGCCGGTGGACGGGAAACGCTCGGTCACAGTGAAGGCCTCAAACTGGGGGAAGGTATAGCCGGCATAGCCGGGGCCATATTGGGCGGCAAAGTCGGCGTACTGCGGGAAGATCTGATAAAAATTCTCTGTAGATGGGCTGGACAGCACGGGAGCCTGGGCAAATATCTGCATATCAGGCATACCGGTCACGCCGGAATAATAGGTCCAGGCGTCCTTTCCCTCCTGACTGTGGAGCAGGATATCCGCCTTCAAGAGAACGAACATCTGATTGAGGGGCTCAGCGGGGTCCTGAATCCGGATGGAGTGATACATCCCTGTACCGCCGCTGGTGACCGTCCAGCCCTTGGGAATCTGGATGCTGAAATCTGGGGTTTCATACAGTTCCAAATCCACAGTCCTGGCCGCCGTTTCCGTGATCGACACCGCGGGTTCCCGGGAAGATGGGGCAGGCTCCGATGTTATCTGACCATCTCCCTTCGGCACGCTTTCGCTCTCCGGTTCGTTTCCCGGACCGCCGCAGGCAGTCAGGCCAAACAGGAGCAGCAGGGCCACTAAAATAGATCCTGTTTTTCTCAAATTTCATTTCCTCCTTATACAGCGACTGCCTGGCCTGAGCGTCCCACACCGCTGCGGACGGGGTGGACGCAAAAAACCGCGCCAGGAGATCCTGACGCGGTTTGTCGTAGGCCGGGATGCTGCGCCAGTATCTGTGGAAAGCGTAGCATAGATGGCCTTAAAATATAAGGTTACATTTGTCTCTTTTTTTATTTTACATCGTTTTTTTCGAATGACAGGGGGGGTACATTTGTCTCACGCCTTGAAATCCGGGCTTTTTTCAGGGGTAACGCCCTTGTTCTCCGGCATCCACTCATAATAGAACTGCAGCAGGCCGATCCGGCTCTGGGTTCCGGTCTTTTCATTCAGGCTTCTGATATGGCGATACAGCACAGGACGGGAAAGGGCCATCTGCTGCGCGATATCCTGCACGCTGCCGTCCGAGACCAGTAAATACTGCAGCACATCCCGCTCCCGGTCAGTCAATGAATAGAGGCTGGCAAAGGAAGAGAACTTTTCCTTCGGCGTGTAGCCCGCCGCCGGAGCCGGGGGCGGCGCCAATACGGCATGAGCCTTGACCGTGTAGGCAAACATCAGGATGCTGGCCGCGACAAACAGCACCAGCATGAGGACGATCAGCGTAATACTCCTGCCGGCAAGGAGCAGCGTCACCGAGCCGTTGGTAACCAGCGCCGCCACGAGATTATTCACCGCCCGTCCCATGCCGGCCCAGAGGTCCGGCAGGCGCATACAGGCAGCGAGCTCCAAAAAACTGGTGGTAAAAAACACGACAAAAAATCCGGAGGCCACATAGGCGACCGCTACTCCGGTCAGGAATGGCCCGCCCCACCGGAGAACAATCACACACAGCACCGAGAGCACCATCACGCAGTACATCATCAGCGTCATATATTTTCTTTTCCGGATATCAAAGAGGAAACCGGCAGCCAGGCCGCTCAGGGCCAGCAGCATACGGGGCCATTGCCCGATGTCCATCGTGCCCGCCGCATGGCCCAGGGTGATCGCGTTATCCAATGTGCTGAATACGCAGGCCATCAGGGCCACCAGAAGTACCAGGAGCAGTCCCGCCGGTATTTTCTTTCTGGACATTTCATCGGGGCGGAGCGCGGTTCGGAGCGGCGCCGTTTCATCCGATGCGAGTGCTTCTTTGTGGATGCGGCGTGTGCGCATGATCAAAACACTCAGTACCGCAAGGGAAACAGAGAGTACCGCGGCCTCCGCGATCTCTATATTTACCAAATTGTTGTTTGCGTACTGTAGCAGGATGCCGGCCGCGTAGGAGATTCCCACCAGGCCGGCTATGCGTTCGGTCCGGATCGTGCAGGCAGCCAGATAATGAACGGAGCCGCCAAAAACGCCCAGCAACAGAAACAGAACCACGCCTGCCGCAAGCGTGACGGAAAACGAGATGTGCTGTTGGATCAAAAATATGCAGATAATGGAGAGGAACGATAGGGAAAATATAAGGATCGTCTTGTTCCTCTCGCGGACAGAGCGGTTTATCAGCGGGTATATAAGAAATCCAAGGGCATTGACGCCCAGCGCATAATTTTGTGCAATGACCGTCTGGCTTTCCTCGACAATGCGGGAGACCATATTGACATATAGATATTCCGAACCAAGAAACACAAATGTAAAAATACTCAGCAATAAAAATATGGCGCTATGCGACGCCATAGCCTGCGTTTTCCTTCTCTCCATTGCTCCTCCATATGGCATGAGTATACTGCACTCATATCATTGCTCTGGCACCTGTAACCATCTTAGGGGCCGTTCTCGTTTTACTTCTTGTTTGTTGTCCAAGTGGCTATACTTTATTGTAATTTCTGACGGCCCATTATACCACAACAAGAAACGTCAGGGAACTACAACTGATTCCAAACACATAATACGGGAGGAAATATTATACCACAACAAGAAACGTCAGAAAAGTGATTTTCAAAGATCAAACGATTAAAAATAGAATCAATCACCGCTGGACCTAATTGGGACTCGATAGTTGCTGCGGTATTTTCGATATTTATAACCTAGTTGTTGCGTTCGTATTTTGTCACTGCTTGGCTCTTCCTTGCGAGACCTGGTTCCTTGGCTACTCAGGTATTACTGACAATATGATAGCAGCTGGGCAGAAAGGATGCCGGACATGGCGTGTCCAGAGAAAAAGCCGAAAAAGCAAAAAAGCCGGAGTTATCGGAGGTCCCATTTCTGGAACGCGGATAACTCCGGCTTTGAAACAATTTTTTTGAGGAATCCTTGCTGTACTGGAGGGCGTGGTTGGACACGGCGCGTCCGAAAAGTCATGAAAGTTCAATGTCTACATCTCGGAGATAATCTCTTGCATCTTCGACAGGGCAGTTCCATTTGACATTTAGTGCTTCTTGGTACCATTGGTGGACAGGATCGATAGAAGAGGTTTTTCGGCGTTTGTATAGAGGGAGATGCAGTAGACAAATAAACGATGACCCATAAAATAAACGGTAGTCCTAAAAACAAACGATAGCCCTCTGCCATCCGGCGCCTTTGCCGACTGGATTGGCGGTGAGCTATCGTTCTACAGGGGAGCAGCAAACACCTCAAAAGCCCGAAAGCCCTTAAAAATCAAGGCTTTCAGCCACAAAAAAAGCACCGCAACCTTGATACCCATTGTATCAAAATTGCGGTGCTTCTTTGGCGGAGAGAGAGGGATTCGAACCCTCGAGACGCTATTAACGCCTACACGATTTCCAATCGTGCGCCTTCGACCAACTCAGCCATCTCTCCATGGTGAGTGCTCTACAAGTTGACTGCATAGGACAGGCAACGGATTATATTATAGCAGATTTTTTTGCTACGTCAAGGGGTAAAATGAAAAAAAGAAAAAATTTTGATTTGATGGGGCGGAAGGCGAAAACTGGGGCTCTGCGCGCGGCTATAGGAAGCGTGGGCCAGACTATAAAATCAAGCAGGGAATTGCGGTAAATCAACAGAGAGTTTCAGGGAGAAACATATGGTAAAAGACTGTTTCTTTTTGTTATTTTTTGTATCCATCTTTGGTTACATAATTCAATAAAATGTTTACTTGGCGAAAAAATTTAAAAGCTAAATCCATTGTGCTGCAATGGATTCAGGAAAAACGGGAAAATTTCCTATTGACTTTTTAGCTTGAAAGTGGTTACAATATGGTTACAAAAAGATGAACAACAAGTAACAGTCTGTAACAGGAGGATTCCTAACAATGAAAAAACGAGCCCTTTGCGCGCTCGCAAGTCTGGTCCTTTGTGTGTCTTTGACCGGGCCTGCGTACGCTGCTGAGAGCGGCGTCAGCTTTGAAGTAAATGGTACGTCCCTGGTGACTGAGTTTGCCACCAAGGTAGAAAATGAAATGACGTACGTCTCCTATTGGCCTATCGTGCAGGCCCTTTATCCTGAAGCTGTGGCCGTGTGGAACAATGGCCAGGCGGAGGTTACCGCCCCCGGCCTGAAGCTGCAGATCGCCCCCGGCGCCAAGTATATTGTGGCCAACGGCCGGTACCTGTATGTGCCCGACGGCGTGAAGCTGGAGAATGGTGTGGTGCTGGTGCCTGTCCGCACCCTGTGTCAGGCCCTGGGTGCCAAGGTGGTTTGGAACGGTGCAGAGAGTGTGATCGAGATCACTTCCGGCAGCGGTCCTATTGCTTCCGGTGACAGCTTCTACGACCAGGAGGATCTGTACTGGCTCTCCCGTATCATTTACGCTGAGAGCGGCAACCAGTCTCTGGAGGGTAAGGTCGCTGTGGGCAACGTGGTGCTCAACCGTGTGGCCAGCCCTCAGTTCCCCAACTCGGTCTACAGCGTGATCTTCCAGCGGAATCAGTTCACGCCGGCTTCCAACGGCCGCATCAATCGTACCCCCACTGCGGAGTGCGTCATCGCCGCCAAGCTGGCTATGGAGGGTACTAATACCGCAGGCAATGCCCTGTACTTTATCAATCCCTCCATTTCCTCCAGCCGCTGGTTCAGCCGCAACTGCACTTATGTTGCTACCATCGGCGCCCACGCGTTCTTCGCATAATGAGTTATGCCGCCGCGCAGACAGCGCGGCGGCATTTTTTATGTTTTTGAAGAAAATGAAAAAAAGAGATTGACAAGTATGGAACTATATTGTATAATCTTTTTTGCATTTGACCTGGACAGGACGTGGAGAGATGTCCGAGTGGTTGAAGGAACCGGTCTTGAAAACCGGCGATGTGGAAGCATCCGTGGGTTCGAATCCCACTCTCTCCGCCACACTTTTATAAGGTATGTTCATTCGGCACGCAGAAGTACCCAAGTGGCCGAAGGGGCTCCCCTGCTAAGGGAGTAGGGCGGGAAACCGTCGCGAGGGTTCAAATCCCTCCTTCTGCGCCAAAAGAGAAACCCTGTATCCGCAACGGATACAGGGTTTTTTCTTACTCTTGCAACGGAAAGAGCGATTCCAGTTTAGTGTGTGCGTTTCCGGTTTCGGTAGTGCAAAACCGGAATTTAACACACAAATTGCACACGCCGTTACACACGGGATTACCGGCGGGCGGCGTCCAGAAGAACCTTGATTCGGGCCACACGGTCCATAAGGTGGGAGTGTTCCCAGTCCCAAACCGCCTGCATACCGGCGGGGACTTCATGCCCATCGGCTTTCTGCGCCTGGATCAGGCGTACAGCCTGTTCGTGCAGAGTATCAACGTGGGACAGTTCCTGAGCGCTCATAGTGGCGTACATAGAGGACAGGCGGTCGTCCATACCCTTGTACTGGGTGGCCTTCTTTGCGTAGTGCTCGGCGCTGTCCAGCTCCTCGCGGATATCCTCAACGATTTCAGCAATCATTTTCATGGTTATCACCCCTTGATGTAGCGGTAGAGCTTTTCCAGGTCAGACTTGTCAACGGTCATGTCCCCAATGAGCGGAATATTGATGACCTGCTTTTCTCCGTTGGCAAACTGCGGAGCAATAGCCTGGTACAGTTTATCAATGTCTACGTTTCCGTCAGCGTCGATCACGTCCAGAACGGCGACCGCAGGATGCTCCCGGTACTTCTCCATCAGACCGACCACGTTGTTGGCAGCCAGAGCCGTGTAGACGCCCAGGCCCAGCTTTTTAATGCCGGTCAGATGGGGGAGAACGTCAGTATCAATGTATTTAACAAGGCCGGTTTTGACCTGCTGCATCGTAACCATAAATACCTCCTGATTTTTTAAAAGGGGAAGGGCTTCAACCCTTCCCCTTTTTCCGTGTCCGGGCCTTCTTTTTGGGCGCGGGTTCCTCTGCTGTTAGGGCGAATGCCGAAACAGGAACAGCCCTTCAGGCGGCGGGCGTAGTGGTGGTAGTCGCCGGGGTCACGTTGACGGATCCCCAGCCGGGGCACACGCTGGTGTTGGGAACCACCAGCTTGGTCAGGCTCTGAAGCTGAGCAATCTGGCCCTGGATGCAGGACACAGTGCCGTTCAGGGTGGCGTTATAAACCGCCTGCTGAGACAGCTGCGCCTGGATGGCGTTGACCTGAGCGTTCAAGTCCTTGTAGACTTCGGTCAGCTTCTGATCGACATAGACCTGGGACTCCAGCAGGCCAATGCGGGCGTCCTTGGAGGCGATCTCCTGGGTCAGGTTCAGCTCGTACCGGTTGACGGCGGTGTTCTCGGAGCAGCAGCCGGCCATGCCGCTGTGCAGATTCAGCAGGCCGGCGCCCCCGTTCAGAAGGCCCAGCGCAGTACCAGCGATTCCGAGGCCCAGACCGGCACCAGCAACACCCTTGCTTGCAAATTCAGCCATTTTCCATATCTCCTATTACAATAAATTTGGACAGGAAAGCCGGACAGCCAGTCCGGCTTTCCCTCCATCTCGTGCCTAAGCTACAATGAGAGGAGCAACTGGCTGACCAATCACTCCTTGGGCTTGT
>NZ_NFHC01000035.1:0-25168 GCF_002161245.1 Flavonifractor sp. An9 | reverse complement strand
GTGTAGATCTCCAGGGGGTCGCCCTCCCGGATCCGCATGGTGCGGCGGATCTCCTTGGGGATCACGATGCGCCCCAGATCGTCGATCCGGCGCACGATACCAGTCGCTTTCATGTCGATTCTCCTCCTGCGGTTGTGGTTACGCCTCTTAGTATCCGCAGGTTTCTTTTGCCTATGCAGGTCGGAGGATGGTTTCATTTGGAATCCATAGAAAAAACCGTCAGACAGGTTTTCCTGCCTGACGGTTTGATAAGACTGAAAGAGGATCAATCCTGAGATTCTGGCTGCTTTTCTGCCTCGGCCACAGCGCCCTCGATGGTGCGGCCCTCGGCCTGCTTGGCGTGACGGTCTACGTCGCCCTGGTTCTTGGGAGAGCGGATCAGCTGGGCGGGGCCCTGGACACAGCCGCCCTCGCAGGCCATGCCCTCGATGAAGTTGAAATCGCCGATGCCCTTGGCGGCCTTCAGGAAGGCCAGCTTGCAGGCCTCAAAGCCGCTGCAGGGCAGGGGCTTGGCCTGGAAGGAGCTGTTCCGCTCCTTGAGGGCCTGGGCCACGGCGGCGGACACGCCGCCGCTGTGGGCAAAGGAACGGCCAAAGCCGCTGGCCTGGTCCAGCTCGGTGTACTCCAGCTTGGACACGTCAATGTCCCGGGACTCAAACATGGCGTACAGCTCCTCGAAGGTGAGGGCGCTGTCCACAGCCCGCATGGTCTTGCCCAGCTTGACCTCCATCTTCTTGGCCACGCAGGGCCCGATGAAGATGACCTTGGCGGAGGGGTCCTTCCGCTTGATATACCGGCCGGCCATGATCATGGGAGAGGGGGTCTCAGAGATCAGGTGGTCCTGGTCGGGGAAGTTCTTTTCCACATAGTCCACAAAGGCGGGGCAGCAGGAGGAGGCCAGCATTCCCTTCTCCTCCAGCTCACCGGCCTCGGTCTTGGCGGTCATGTCGGCGCCCAGGGCCACCTCCACCACGTCGTGGAAGCCCAGCATCTTCAGGCCGGTAACCACCTGGCCCAGGTCGGCGGGGGCGAACTGACCGGCGATGGAGGGCGCCACAGCGGCGTAAACGTTGAAGCCCCACTTCTCTGCGCCCTGGAGCATCTGAATGGCGTCCACGATAAAGGACTTGTCCATAATGGCGCCGAAGGGGCACTGATAGATACAGGCGCCGCAGGAGGTGCACTTGGCGGGATCGATAAAGGCCTTCTTGTCCTCGCCCATGGAGATGGCGCCCGCCTTGCAGCCCCGCTCACAGGGGCGGGTCTTTTTTTCAATGGCGCCGTAGGGGCAGGCGTTGATACACTTGCCGCAGGTGATGCACTTCTTGTGGTCGATCTGGGCCTTGTGGTCCACAATGGTGATGGCGTCCTTGGGGCAGGTATGGATACAGCGGGTGGCGATACAGCCACGGCAGGAGGGGCCCACGGTGATCTCGGTGACGGGGCACTCGTCGCAGGCGATATCCAGCACCTCCACCAGGTTGGGGTTGGTCTTGTCGCCACCCATGGCCATCTTCACACGCTGAGAGATGATGGCCCGCTCCTTATAAATACAACAGCGCATTTTGGCCTCGGGACCGGGGATGATCTCCTCGGGAATATCCAGAATACCGGTCTGGAGATCGTCGTTCCAGGCCAGCCGGGCCACGGAACGCAGCACCTCATGCTTAAGTTCCTGTACGCTGGTTTCAAATACGCGCATTGGTCAACACTCCTTCCAATCATCATTCCTCTTCCAATTTCACTAACAGCATGATAACCGCAGGGTAAGTAACCTGTCAATTAGAATGTTCCCTTGTCTTACACATATTTTTGCCCCTGTTTCTGAAAACCAAAAAGTTTATATGCCTGAACGGGGAAAACTGTGGTATACTGCAAACAAATGTCATGGTAGGGAGGTGACGTTGTGGGCAAATCAGACCTGTCAGTATTGCCCCGGATGGACGCATTGCTGGCCAGTCCGGCCCTGGTGGACAGCGGCCTGCCCCGCTCCGCCCAGAAGGCGGGGGCCAACCGGGTGCTGGACCAGCTGCGCCAGGCCATCCGGGCGGGGGAAACCCAGGTGCCCGAACTGCACATCCTGGCCCAGCGGGCCCGGCAGGCGGCAGAAGAACTGGCCCGGCCCGGCCTGCGCCGGGTGGTCAACGCCACCGGCGTTGCCCTCCACACCAATCTGGGCCGGGCCCCGCTCAGCCGAAGGGCGGCGGAGGCGGTGGCCCAGGCGGCGGAGGGCTACTCCAACCTAGAGTACGACCTGACCGCAGGCAAGCGGGGCAGCCGCACCGGCCGGGTAGAGGAGCTGCTAAAGGAGCTCACCGGGGCGGAGGAGGCCTTTGCGGTGAACAATAACGCCGCGGCGGTGCTGCTCGTGCTGTCCGCCCTGACCCCCGGCATGGGAGTGGCCATCTCCCGGGGAGAGCTGGTGGAGATCGGCGGCTCCTTCCGGGTGCCCGACGTGATGGCCCGCAGCGGCGCCAAGCTGGTGGAGGTGGGTGCCACCAACAAGACCCGTCTGTCCGACTACCAGCGGGTGTTGGAGAGCGGGGAGGCCCAGGCCCTGCTGAAGGTCCACCCCAGCAACTTCAAGGTGGTGGGCTTCACCCAGAGCGTGGAGGTGGAGGAGCTGGCCGCCCTGGCGGCCCGCTACCAGGTCCCCCTGCTGTGCGATTTGGGCAGCGGAGCGTTGGGCCCCGGCCCCTGGCCTCAGGACTACCCTACGGTGGAGAAGTGGGCGGCGGCTGCCGACGTGGTGTGCTTCTCCGGGGACAAGCTGTTGGGCGGACCCCAGGCGGGTATCCTGGTGGGCAAGGAGGAGGCCGTCAGACGGCTGAAAACCGACCCGCTGGCCCGTGCCCTGCGGCTGGACAAGCTGTCCCTGGCGGCTCTGGAGGCCACTCTATTGGACTGGCGGGACGGGGTGTCCGTCCCTACCCGGGCCATGCTGGAGACCCGGCCCCGGGACTTGCGGCAAAAGGCTGAGAGATTGGCCGCTCTGCTTACGCCCTTCTGCCCCTGTGAGGCGGTGGAGACCGCCGGGGAGGCGGGGGGCGGCACCCTGCCTGGGGAGAAACTGCCCTCCTGGGCGGCAGCGCTGGACCCGGCGGAGGAACTGGAGGTCTTCCTCCGGGGGTGGTCCACCCCCATTCTGGGCCGGATCCATAAAGGGAAACTGCTGCTGGACGTGCGTACCCTGCTGCCGGGGGAGGAGGACATCATCCGGGATGCCCTGGGGGCGTGGAAAGGAGAACGGCCATGATCCTGGGCACCGCGGGCCATGTGGACCACGGCAAGACCGCCCTGGTGAAGGCCCTCACCGGGGTGGACACCGACCGGCTGGCGGAGGAACGCCGCCGGGGCCTCACCATCGAGCTGGGCTTTGCCCCCCTGACCCTGCCGGGCGGGGAGATGGTGAGCATTGTGGATGTGCCCGGCCATGAGAAATTTGTGCCCACCATGCTGTCCGGCTGTGCCGGTATGGACCTGGTGGTGCTGGCTGTAGCCGCTGACCAGGGCCCCATGCTCCAGACCCGGGAGCATCTGGCCATCCTGTCCCTGCTGGGCCTGAAAGGGGGCGTGATCGCCCTCACCCGGGCCGACCTGGGCGTCAAGCCGGGGGCGGAGGAGCAGGTACGCGCTCTGGTAAAGGGCACCTTCCTGGAGAATGCCCCCATCATCCCCACCTCGGTGGTGACAGGGGAGGGGTTGGATGAACTGAAGAGAGCCCTGGCTGAGCTGGTCCAAAAGACGCCGGAGCGGTCGGACCGAGGAGACTATCGCCTCCATGTGGACCGGGTCTTTTCGGTGGCGGGCAGCGGCACAGTGGTCACCGGCACCCTCACCGGCGGTTCCCTTCGCCGGGGGGACAGGGTGCGCCTGTGGCCGGGGGATAAAATTGCCCGGGTGCGGGGTCTCCAGAGCCACGGTACCGACCAGGAGGAGCTGGCCCCCGGCAGCCGGGCGGCGGTGAATCTGGCGGGGGTGGACCGTGGGGAGGTGTCCCGTGGGGACACCCTGGCCCCGGCGGAGGGGCTTACTATCACCCAGCGGCTGGATATGGCCCTGAAGGTGCTGCCTCAGGCCCCCTATGCCGTCAAAAACAATTCCACCCTCCACCTCCACCACGGCGGGCGGGCGCTGATGTGCCGGTGTATCCTGCTGGGCCGGGACAGGCTGGAGCCGGGGGAGGCGGGCTTTGCCCAGCTGCGGCTGGACCAGCCCCTGGCGGCTCTGCGGGGGGACCGGTTCGTGGTACGCTTCTTCTCCCCGGTGGTCACCGTGGGGGGCGGCGTGATCCTGGACCTGGAGCCCCCCGCCAAAGGGCGGATGGACCCGGCCCGGCTGACCCGGCTGGCCGCCCTGGCGGCGGGGAAGAAGCCGCCCCGCTCTACAGCCCCGGCCAAAGAAGCGCCGCCGCCCCCGGCGCCGGAAACCGGCCCGGAGCTGGAGAAGAAACTATGTGAGATCTACCGGGCTGCTGGACTGGAGCCCCCCGCCAACGAGGAGGTGGAGCGGGACTTCCCCGGACAGGAGACGGCCTGCCGCCGGGCAGGCAGAGCCCTGGCCGACCGGGGGGTGCTGACCCCGCTGTCCCCCAAGGTGCGGGCCTGGGGAGAGAGCTGCCTGGAGGCGCAAAACAGGATGAAGGCCCGGTTCGACACAGGAATGTTTACCCTGGCCCAGGCCAGGGATATGCTGGGGATCTCCCGCAAGTATGCCCTGCTGCTGCTGGAATACTGGGACCGGGTGAGAATCACCCAAAAAATCGGGGAGGGGCGGAGATTTCTGTAACTCCCCGCCATATGGGGGCGGAAGGGTATCTGGTGAGCCCCGCGGTCTTCAAAACCGTTGGGGACGGCGTTCCCGTCCTGGTGTGTTCGATTCGCACCCGCCCTCGCCATTTTTAAAATAAAGGAGGAAGCCCCATGGAATTTCAGAGTAAGCCCGGCCGGCTGTGGGCCGAGAATGAGGAGGGAAAGCTGATCGCCGAGATCACCTTCCCGGAGGAGCGGCCCGGCGTGGCGAATATCAACCACACCTTTGTGGACGGCTCCCTTCGGGGCCAGGGGGTGGCGGGCCAGCTGGTGCAGGGGGCCGCGGACCAGATCCGTGGCCGGGATATGAAGGCGGTGGCTACCTGCTCCTATGCCGTCAAGTGGTTTGAGAGCCACCCGGACCAGCGGGACCTGCTGGCGGAATAACGAAGCAAGAAAGCGCTGGGCGCGGCCAAACGGCCGCGCCCAGCGCTTTTTATGAGGGAAAATAGGGAGAAACAGGGAGAGATCAGATCTCCATGTCCAGCAGGTAGGAGGACAGGCCCTTGCCGTGCATATCCACGGACAGGGAGCGGGTGACGCCGCCGCCCAGAGCGGCGTACATCACAAAGTTGAGGGCGTGGATGTTGGGCAGCTCATAGCGAACCACCTCGCCCTTGACCATGCCCTTGAAGTGCTCCTTCACCTTCTCAGGGGTGACCTTCTCCTTGAGCAGGTCGTAGTCCTTGGGGTCGTAGGCGATGAGGGAGATGTTGGAGATGTTGCCCTTGTCGCCGGTACGGGAGTGTGCAATATCCCAGAGTTTCATAGCAAATGCTTCCTTTCTGTCCCAGTATCAGACGGTGAAGATCTCGGCCTCGGGCTTGACGTCGTAGCGGCTCACCAAAATGGAGGCCACGGAAACGATGTCCCGGGTGCGCTTGACGGCGCCGCAGCCGCCGGCGGGGCCATTGGTATAGAGAGCCTCCACCTCGTTGCCGATGAGGTCGGCCTCAGCCTTGGTCTTGGCACGGCCGGCCACCCGCACCCGCACCTCGCTGGGCTCCTGGTTGTACTGGTAGTCGGGGTTCCAGTACAGGCTGTTGCAGCCGATGAGGTCGAACTTCAGCTCCTCGAACACGTTGGGGGCCACCAGCTCCAGCCGCTCCTTCAGGATGTCCAGGGCCAGCTTGCCCCGGGCCACGCAGCCGGGGCCGCCGTAGCTGATCTCGCCGTCGCCGATGAAGCAGTCCTTATAGCCGATGGAGCACTTGAAGGTCTCGGTGCGGGGCTTGCCGGTGATGCCCTCCACCTTCACCATATCCTTGCCGATCTCGGTAAACTTGATCTGCTTGCAGTCGGCCACCACGTCGGGGGTCAGATAGTTCTCAGGATCGTGGATCTCGTAGCAGATCTGCTCGGAGCAGGTCTCCACGGTGACCATACCGCCGGCCTCAGGCACCTTGGTGACGAAGAAGGAGCCGTCCTCGGACACCTCAATGATGGGGAAGCCCAGGTGGCCGACGCCGGGCACGTCCTTCTTGCCGGGCTCGGCGAAGTAGCCGCCGGTGACCTGGCCGCCGCACTCCAGCAGGTGGCCCATGATGGTGCCCTTGCCCAGCTTGTCCCAGTCCTCCAGGGACCAGCCGAACTCGTGGATCATGGGGGCCATGAAGATGGCGGGGTCGGCCACACGGCCAGTGATGACCACGTCGGCGCCCATATCCAGGGCCTTCAGGATACCTTCCACGCCCATGTAGGCGTTGGCGGACACGATCTCGCCGCCCAGCTCCTTCAGGGGCTTGTGGTTCTCCCATACCTCGGTATCCATGTACTTGTCGATGACGGGCAACAGGTCGTCGCCGGTGACGCAGGCGATCTTCATGCCCGTAAGGCCGTGCTTGCGGGCGATCTCCACGCACTTCTGAGCAGCGGCCTGGGGGTTGGCGGAACCCATGTTGGTGATGAGCTTCACCTTGTGCTGCCAGCACAGGGGAAGGGCCTTCTCCATGCGGTGCTCCAGCAGGCCGTTGTAGCCCTTGGCGGGGTCCTTCAGCTTGGCCTGCTGGCCGATAGCGATGGTGCGCTCGGCCAGACACTCGTAGCTGATGTAGTCCAGATTGCCCTTCTCGATGAGCTCCAGGGAGGGCTCCAGGCGGTCGCCGGCATAGCCGGCGCCGCTGCCGATGCGGATGCTTTTCATACAATGACTTCCTTTCTGACCAAAAAGGTGGATAGGTGAAGGGAATGGATTAGATGGCGATGGCGCCAGTGATGAAGGCCACAGCCACCATCACCAGGGAGACCAGCCAGGCCAGGGGAATGGTCTTCTTCTGATGCTCGCCCAGATCTACGCCGGACAGACCCACCAGCAGGAAGGTGGAGGCGGTGAGGGGGGAGATGGGGAAGCCCACGGTCATCTGGCCCAGAATGGCAGCGCGGCCCACATCGGCGCCCACAATGCCGAAGCCCTGAGCGGTGGTGGCCAGTACGGGCAGCACGCCATAGTAGAAGGAGTCGGGGTCAAAGAGCAGGGAAGCGGGCATGGCGATGATGCCGATGATGAGGGGGAAGAACTGACCCATGGAGTCGGGGATGATAGCCACCAGGGCGGTGGACATCTCGGAGATCATGCCGGTGCCCTGCATGATGCCGGTAAAGCAGCCGGCGGCAAAGAGCACGGAGCACATCATGAGGGCTTCCTTGGCGTGGGCGTCCACACGGGCCTTGGAGTCCTTCACGCGGGGGTAGTTGATGACGGTGGCCAGCACGTAGAACACCATGAACACCACAGCGGGAGCAAAGCCGGAGAACAGCAGGGAGATGATGGCAGCGATGATGAGGACGATGTTCACCCAGAACAGGTGGGGCCGCAGCAGGGCCTTCTGCTCGTCGGTGAGCTCCTGCTCGGTATGACCCACAGCCTGGAGAGCCACGGCGCCGATGCGCTTCTTTTCGCGGCTGCCCAGGAAGGCGGCGATGAGCAGCACACACACCATACCGGCCAGCACAGCGGGCAGGACAGGCATAAAGAACTCGGTGACGGTGGCCTCGGTGCCCTCCATGGTGGCCAGGGCGGTGTGGGCGCGGATGGTGGGGCCGCCCCAGGGCAGGATGTTCATGGTGCCGGCGGACAGGGCCACGATGGTGGCCAGGGTGGTGCGGCGCATCCCCAGCGCGTCATACAGGGGGAGCAGGGCGGGCACGCAGATCAGGAAGGTGACGGCGCCGGAGCCGTCCAGGTGCACGATGGCGGCCAGCACAGCGGTGCCGATGCCGATCTTGATGGGATCGGTGCCCACCAGGTTCAGGATGCCCTTGATGATGGGACGGAAGGTGCCGGCATCGGTGAGAATGCCGAAGAACAGGATGGAGAAGATGAACATAACGCCGGTGGCGGCCACCGAGCCGATGCCCTTGGAGCCGGTGATCATACCGCCCAGGGACTTGAAGTTGGCCACAAAGTCAACGACGCCCTGTGTGCCCTCCGGGGCACCCTCGGGAACCACGGCCATAAAGAAACAGGCGATGATGCCGGTGACCACAGGAACCACAATCAGGGCCACCAGGGGGGATGCCTTCTTGGTCATGATGAGCACCAGCATGATCACAACCGTCAGGAATCCCAGGATTGCTAAAGGTGACATGAACGATACCTCCTCTTGATTTCGACGGCCCTCTCTCCGACCGCCGTTGCCTCTGGATAAAGCAAGATATGTGCCAAATGCGGAATAAAGGCGAAAAAAGGGGGAAGCCCTTGCGGCACAGTGCCTTTCTTGCTTTGCTGCGCCAGAGGAAGGGAGATGGGAATTCTAATATTCTGGAAATCAGGAGGGGATGGCGGAGAGAGAAGGGACGTTCAGAGGAGACCGCTCAACGCATTCTAATATTCTGGAACAACATTCCAGTATTTTAGAATTCTACTTGCCGAGCTTATTGTAGAGGCTGGCCAGGGAGATGCCCAGCTGGGCGGCAGTGCGCTTTTTTCCCTCCAGAGAGGTGCCGTTTTTCTCCAGCAGGTTGAGAATGACCCGCTTTTCAAAGGCCCGGGTCCGTTGAGCCAGGGTAAGGCCCGCGTCCTCCTGCTGGTGGACCAGGTCGCTGGGAAGGGCCTCCTGATTGATCACCCCGGAGGGGGTGAGGTAGGCGGAGAACTCCAGTACGTTGCGCAGTTCCCGCACGTTGCCCGGCCAGCTGTGGGCCTGAAGCCGGGCGATGGCATCCTCGGTGAGGCGGAAGGGACGGCGCAGCTTGTGGGAGAAATCCTCCAGAATGGCCTGGGCCAGGGCGGGGATGTCCCCCGGCCGCTCCCGCAGAGGGGGAATATGGAGGGGGAAGGTGCTCAGCCGGTAGTACAGGTCCTTGCGGAATTTGCCGGCGGCCACATAGGCGGGCAGGTCGGCGTTGCAGGCGGCGATGACCCGCACGTCCACCGCCACCTCTTTCAGGCCGCCCACGGGGCGGATGGTGTGCTCCTGAAGGACCCGCAGCAGCTTGGCCTGGAGCCCCACGTCCATCTCGGAGATCTCGTCCAGAAAGAGGGTGCCGCCGGAGGCCGCCTCGAAGAGGCCCATCTTGCCCCCCCGCTTGGCCCCGGTAAAGGCCCCCTCGGTGTAGCCGAAGAGTTCGGATTCCAGCATATTGGCGTTGAAGTTGGAGCAGTTGATGGCTACAAAGACCCCGTCCCGGCGGGAGCTGGCGTTGTGGATGGCCTGGGCGTACAGCTCCTTGCCGGTGCCGCTCTCGCTCTCCAGCAGCACGGTGGCGTCGGTGACGGCAATGCGCTGGGCCAGATCCTTCACCCGGGCTACCGCCGGGGTCACCGCCACGATGTCGTCAAAGGTGTACCGGGCGCCGTTGGCCTTGCTGATGCTGTGGAGGGCCTGGCGGCTGCGGGCCTCCACCGCCTCCAGCTCCTCTCTGGTCTGGTAGGCGTCCTCCAGAAAGGTGACTACGCTGAGCCCCCCCACCAGGGTGTCCCCCTCATAGATGGGGTAGAGGTTGACGAAGTAGAAGTCCTTGATCTCCTGACGGGTGATGTGGAGGATGGGCTTGCCCGCCTGGAGCACGTCGGGCAGCCGGGCGCCGGGACGCAGGTCCCGCAGGTATTTGCCCTCCACCGACTCCAACGGTTCCCCCGATTCCTTGCGGAGAAACTCCAGATAGGCCTGATTACAGAAAACCAGCCGGCCCTCGGTATCGATGATGGTGATGCCCTCCCGCATGGCGTCGAAGGTGGCTCGGGCGGCGGCATTGAGTTCCATGGTGGTCCCTCCCAGGTTTAGTTACTGTAGATTATACCCGGTTTGTCAATCGGGGGGAAGAAAAAGAGGGGACGCTCCAAGTTGGAGCGCCCCCCCGGAAGGGAAAGGAAGTAATCAGGAGAGATCGGCGGCGGAGAAATTCATCAGGATCTGCGCCACCTCGGCCCGGGTGGCGGAACCTTGAGGATTAAGGGTATTGCCGCCCACGCCGTTGATGATGCCCTTCATGGTGCACCAGCACATCGCTTCGTAGGCCCAGTCGGACACCTGATCGGCATCGGCATAGTCCAGGGGGAAGGCCCAGGCGCCCTGGAACCCGCCGCCGGTGTGCTGCACATAGCGGTACAGGATGGTGGCCAGCTGCTCACGGGTCACGGTGTCGTCGGGGGCAAACACGGTGTCGCTGTAGCCCTTGACGATACCGTTCCCGCTGGCCCAGGCCACGGCGTCGGTGTACCAACTGTCGGCGGTCACATCGGAGAAGGCCAGGGCGGCCTCAGGCTCCGGGGAACCGGCCAGCCGCCACAGGATGGTGACGACCATGGCCCGGTTGGTGGTCATGAGGGGGGCGAAGGTGGTGGAGGAAGTGCCGTCCATCAGCTTGTTGTCATAGACGTACTTCACGGCCCCATAGAACCAGTCGTCGGCCTTCACGTCAGTGAAGGGCAGGCCGGTCTCCACGGGAGTGTCGTCCTCGGTGAAGGAGGCCTCCACGGTGACGGCGGAAGAGGGCATGGTAAAGGTGTACTTGCCGTCGCCCTTGTCGGTGAGCTTGATCTCGTTGCCGTTCTTGTCGGTAACGGTGAGGGTATCCAGCTTGTAGCCCTCGTCAGGCTTCACGGTCAGGGTGACGGTGAGGCCCTTGGGGGCCCGGGTGCGGCTGGCGGTCACAGTGCCGTTGTCTGCCTTGTCCACGGTGATGGCGTAGGAGGTGGAGACAACAATGCTTCCGGCATCTTCCAGCGCCAGCTTGGCGGCGTACAGGTCCTTGGCGGCCTGATCGATGACCGCCTGAGCGGCCTGGGCGGCGTCCTCGGTGTCAAAGCTCTGGCTGCCCGTGTTGGCCACAGTCTGAGCAGCAGTCAGGGCGCTCTGAAGGGCAGCCCAGCTGGAGGCAGTATAGTCCGCCTCGTTGAGTCCGGACAGGTCGGCAATGAGAGCCTCCAGACCGGTGACGGAGGTGGCGTAGGTGTTATAGGCGGGAGTCACCACCTGGCAGTAGAACTGGAAGGGGACGGCGTCGGTGTCCACATAGTGCTGGGATCCGTTGGAGTCATGGGCCAGATAGAGGGTCTGGTCATTGACCACACGGCTGATGGTGTAGGAGCCGGCGGAGCCGTCCACGGGAGCGATGGTCATTGCCTGGGCCTCAGTGGTAACAGGCACCTTGCTGCCGGTATTGGTGGCAGTGTTCAGATTGAGATACTTGTCGTCGGCCACACTCTGAATGGTATACCCGGCGTCGGACTCGGTGACGGTCCACTGCTGGGCAATGGGATTCAGGCTGTTCAAAGGCAGCCGTCCATCGGAGGCTTTGCCCTGCACCTGGTCTGTGAGATTGCCATTCAGATGATACAGGATGCGCCCGCTACCGGTGTGGAAGATGGCGTAAATGCTGCCGGAGTCAATGCCGTCGGTGTCCAGATCATAGGTAACGGCTTCTTTGTGGGGAACGGTCTCTACCTCGTCAGCATACCGGTTGGGCAGGACCACGCCGTCCTCTCCCTGGACCGCCACATCGGCAGAAGCATGGAGGGTGATGCCGATGGAGGTAATGGAAGCAGTGATGGTGGCGGCACCGGAAGCGACGGCGGTGACCACGCCGCCGTCTACGGTGACTGCGTTGGGGTTGCTGGAGGTCCAGCTTACCTCCCCGTCAGCGGGGGTATAGGTGGCGGTAAGGGTGGCGGTTTCCCCCACCTTCAGATCCACCACGTCCTGATCCAGGGAGATGGAGGGCAGCTCGGCGGAGTCGCTGAGCAGATACCAGCCCTCGCCCAGCAGGTCGTTTACGTCCAGCGTCTCGTACTGGATGGTGTTGGTCTCGTTGCCGTACTCATAGAGGATGGCGAAGGTGTCCAGCTCAGGCAGCTGGGTCACGCAGGAGTAGCTGAAGTTGCCCGCGCCCTGATAGCGGGGCTCGTCGTCGTTGAGCCAGTGGACCACATTGGAGTTGTCCACATAGCCGATGCGCACCACGCCCTGGGTACGCTGTACCACCGGGTAGGAGGCCAGGATCAGGTTCTCATAGACTCCATCGGGCCCCACCAGGATGCCGTCCAGGTTGATGAAGGACACCATGCAGCCGTTGCCGGGGTTGCGGCTGTCCAGGTCCATATCCTTCTGGCAGGTGCCCCAGGTGACGCCGCCGTCGGTGGAGTCGGCGTAGCTGATGTAGTGAATGGTGTTGCGGGAGTACATCCGCAGAGTGCCGTCGGGGAGGGCGACCACCTGGGACTCACTGGTCTTGCCCACACCGTTCAGGCCGTCGTTGTGCTCACCCCGGGTCCAGGTGAGGCCGCCGTCGTCGGAGTAGATGACGCTGGCCAGCTCGTTGCCGGTGGCGTTGTCGTACAGGGGGAACACCAGCCGCTCCTTGCCCTCATACTGGAAGGACAGGCCGCGGCCGGGGCACACGCCGGTAAAGGCCTCGTTTTCAGCCAGCTTAATGTCCAGGAACTGGGGATCACTCCACTCCAGGCCGTTCTCGGTGACGGTGGCGGAGCGGTGCATGATGTAGAACACAGGGTAGGCCTTCCAGGCGGAGTTGCGGTAGAACAGGTTGCTCTGTACCGCGTTGGAGCTGCTCAGCTGGAGGCACAGGTCGGGGGTGATAACGCCGTCCTCTTCTACGTATACGTTCAGCCAGGCGTCCACCCAGGCGCCGCTCTGGCTGTCGTCCTCAGCCTTGCAGATGGGATAGAGGGTGATGGTCTCGCCGTTGACGGACTTCTCCACGCCGGCCTCAGCGTTGTTGATGTCGGCATAATAAGTGTAATCAGCCACAGCGGTGGAGGCGTCCCCGCCGGTGGTACCGCGGGTCACCAGCAGGCGGCCCTCCTTGTCAAAGCCGGAGCTCTCCCGGCCCATCCGGTTGCCGCTCATCAGACCCACATAGGAGGGGCAGGCGTCCACCACCATGTGGACGGTGCCGTCCTGGGCCTGGAGGATGGAGGGGTCAATAAAGGAGGCGCTGGCCTGTCCGGTCGCGTTGTCGGCCATGTCGTCATAATAGTTGACCACGTCCCAATTCCAGGTAGCGCCACCGTCCTTGGAGAGGCTGACGATGGTGTCCAGGTTCTGGGGGGAGTCGCCGGAGGTACGCCAGCGAATGTCAGAGGCCGCCACAATCCAGCCGTTATCCAGGGTAATGAGGGCGGGGATGCGGAAGTACTGGCTGTCGGTGTCCTCCTTCACAAAGGGCTGGCCGGTGCTGGTACCGGAGTCGGCACCGGGGGCCATGTCGGGCTCCACCTCGGTCTGCTTGAAGAAGCGCAGACCGTAACCGGTGCTGCCGGTGAGGAAGACGGTGTTGCCGGAGGGGTTGAAGGAGAGGTAGCTGTCGCCGGAAGCGATGGTGTACAGCCCGGTCTCCCCGTCAAAGTTGATGGTCAAAACCACCGCCTCGGCGGAGGTGGCGAAGTTGGAATTGCTAGCCTGGGATAGATCCAGATAGTAGCCGCTGTCTACGCTCTGGACGGTGTAGCCGCCCTCCACGGCGGTGATGGTCCACAGCTGGCGGGAGGCGTCAAAGCCACCGTTGAGAGCCAACTCATCGCCAGAGACCGAAGCGGTGACCTTGTCGGTCTTAGCGGTGCCGGTGTGGTAGAGGATGCGGTTGCTGCCGCCGGCATCGTCCTCATTGGTGTAAATGGCGTACACTTTGCCGGAGTCCACTCCGTTGGTGTCCCGGATATAGGCTGTGGCAGTGGGTACGGCGGCCAGCGCCGCCGGCATGAGCCCGGCCAGCAGGCAGAGACTCACAAACAGCGACAACAGGCGTTTCCAGGTGTGTTTCATTTTGATCCTTCCTTTCATTTCATCTTGTCAAATGGCATGGAGCGGCAGTTGACGCCCGACAGACGTCAAAGGTTGGAAATATTATACCATGGAGGAAAATATTTTTCATTGCACGGAAATGTAAAAAAATTTTTTTAAATATTGGGTAAAATGTATAGGGAGTTTTTGGAGAAGTGGAAAAAATACAGCTATTTTGATGAATAAAGGAAGTTGAAACAGAAGCATACAGCGGAAAAAACCCACGCCCCCGACTCGGCATCTGCCGAGTCGGGGGCGTGGGTTCAAATGAGACGGATCACTGGGCCAGGGTCTGGCAGAAGCGGGCCAAAATCACAGCGGCCTGGGCCCGGGTGGCGGAACCGGCGGGAGAGAGGGTGGTCCCGCTGGTACCGGTGATAAGGCCGGAGCCCACCGCCCACTCCATGGCGCCGTCGGTGGAGGAGATGGTGCCCAGGGTGAGAGCGCCGCCGTCGGGGAAGCTGAGCCACAGAGTCTGGCTGGTCAGGCGCTTGCTGTCAGCGCTATTGGGATCGTCGGCGCGGAAGAAGCTGGCCCGGATCTCCAGGGGGAGGAGCAGACTGGACGCGCCCTGTATGGTGCGGGAAAATAAGGGGAGGGATGATGAAATTTCATACTTTTCTTTTTCCAAAAAGCTTTTATACTAATGGTATCCTAAGTGCGGGGCTGCTTATCTCAACCTTGCGTACATCGGATCAATCGTAAGAAGGAGCGAAGAGAATGGAACAGAAGAAAAAGTCCCTTGCCAGCCGGATCCCGCCAAAAGTCTGGCTGCTCATCTCCTTTGCGGTGGCCATGCTGGTTTGGTACATCATGTCCATCATTCCCCAGACTTCCCGAGCTTTCCCCAATGTAGTGGTGACCATTCAGGGTCTGATGACCATGGTGGAGCGCGGCGTGTTCTGGCAGGACTTGAGCAGCAGCTTGATCTCCGTGGCAATGGGTTATGCCATCGGCTTTGTGATCGCCCTGCCTGTGGCCATCCTGATGGCCTGGTATGTGCCGGTGCGTAACATCCTGGAGCCCTGGATCCAGTTTATCCGTAACATCCCCCCTCTGGCCTATGTGCCTCTGATCGTGATCTGTGCCGGCGTGGGCCGGCTGCCTCAGGTGATCGTGATCACCATCGCCTGCTTCCTCATCATGTGTGTGACCATTTACCAGGGCGTTATCAACGTGGATGAGACCCTCATCAAGGCCGCCCGGGTTCTGGGCGCCACCGACCGGGACATCTTTATCCGGGTCATTACCCCCGCCACCCTGCCCTTCATCCTCACCGCTGTCCGGCTGGGTGCTTCCGTTGCTCTCACCACTCTGATCGCAGCCGAATCCACCGGCGCTATGGCCGGCCTGGGTATGCGTATCCGGTCTCTGAACAACAGCTTTGACGCGGCCCCCATGCTGGCCTACGTCATCATCATCGGCATCATCGGTATTACTCTTGAAAAAATCATCAAATTCTTGGAAAGGAAGCTGACGGGATGGCAGGAGAAGAGAGAAATCTGATCGTCAAGATCGATAACGTCCGCAAGGTATACAATACCCGCAACGGCGAGATGGTAGCCCTGAACGGGGTGGACCTGGACATCTATGAGAACGAATTTATCTGCGTGGTAGGCCCCTCCGGCTGCGGTAAGTCTACCCTGCTCAACATCATCGCCGGCCTCCACGAGGCCACTTCCGGCGCTGTCTACTGCAAAGGCAAGAAGGTCACCGGCACCGGCACCGAGCGCGGCGTGGTCTTCCAGCAGTACGCCCTGTTCCCCTGGCTCACCGTGAAGAAGAACGTCATGTTCGCTCTGGAGATGAAGGGCATCAAGGGCAAAGAGGCCGAGGATCTGGCCATGAAGTACCTGGAGAAGGTGGATCTGACCAAGTTTGCCGACCACTATCCCAAGGAGCTGTCCGGCGGCATGAAGCAGCGCGTGGCCATCGCCCGCGCCTACGCCGCCGACCCCGAGGTGCTGCTGATGGACGAGCCCTTCGGCGCCCTGGACGCCCAGACCCGTACCCAGCTGCAGACCGAGCTGCTGGAGACCTGGGAGAAGGACCGCAAGACCTGCTTCTTCATCACCCACGATGTGGAAGAGGCTATTATCCTGGCTCAGAAGGTCATTATCATGTCCGCACGGCCCGGCCGCATTAAGTCCATTATCAACATCGACATCCCCTATCCCCGTACTCAGGAGACCAAGATGTCCCCCCGTTTTCTGGAACTGAAGAACGAGATCTGGAGCCAGGTCTACCAGGAGTACCTGGAGGTCCGCAAGTAATCGGGTTGGAACGGCACAGGCCGTTGCAATAGAGGAAAAAACCCCAAATAATCAATAGGAGGAAATGAACGTGAAGAAGTTTCTTGCCATGCTCCTGACCGTGGCCATGCTGGGCGGCGCTCTGGCTGCCTGCGGCGGCGGCGAAACCACCAGCACCCCCTCCGGCAACACCGGCACTCCCGCCGGCAACTCCGAGACCCCCACTGTTGAGACTGTTGATATCAATGTGGGCTATATGCCCAACTACGGCGGCCTGTGGAGCCTGATGACCGCCAAGGAGAAGGGCTTCTTTGAGGAAGAGGGCCTGAACGTCACCCTGACCCAGTTCGAGGACGGCCCCACCATCATCGCCGCCATGGAGAACGGCTCCGTGAACTTCGGTTACATTGGCCAGGGCGCTCATAAGCTGTGCGTCCAGGGCAACGCTACCATCATTGCTCTGTCCCACATCTCCAACGGCGACGCCCTCATCGGCGGCCCTGGCATCAGCACCGTTGAGGACCTGAAGGGCAAGACCGTGGCCTACTCCTCCGGTACCTCCAGCGAGGATATCCTGCGCAACGCTCTGGCTGCTCACAACATGACCATGGATGACATCCAGGCCATGGACATGGATGCTCCTTCCATTGTGACCGCCATGATGTCCGGCGGCGTGGACGCCTGCGCCACCTGGTCCCCCAACAGCCTGACCATCCTGGAGGGCATGGAGGGCACCACCAAGCTGGCCGACAACATGACCTTCTCCGACACCACCGTGTCCCTGGCCAGCTGGATCGCCACCCCCAAGTACCTGGAAGAGAACCGCGACGTGGCCGTTCGCTTTGTCCGCGCTCTGATGAAGGCTATGGATTACGCTGCTGACGGCAACTACGAAGAGGTTGCTCAGTGGTGCGCCACTCAGGCCGCTCTGGACTATGACACCATGTACAATCAGCGCGGCGACGCCGACTGGCTCACCGGCAAGGAAGTGGTGGACGGCGTGGCCGACGGCACCGTCAAGGGCTACTACGAGCTGCAGCAGAAGAACCTGCTGGACGGCGGCTCCATCACCGAAGAGGATGTCTGCCCCGTCGAGGATTACGTGGACTTCGATCTGATGACCGAGGCCGGCAACTACTAATGTGACCCCAGGAGGGGCGGCGGCGGAACACCGCCGCCGCCCCTTTCCCGCGTAAACAGATTCTTTACAAAGCCGGAGTGAGCGGATACAATAGCACCGGAAACCACAACTGGAGGAGGACAAGCTATGCTTCTGTTGTTGGCCGTGGGGCTGCTCATCGGCTCCATTCTGGTGCTGTGCGTCAAAAAGAATCTGGAGTCCCTGCTGCTGGTAGGACTGTGCCTGAGCCTTACGGTCTATTTCGTGGGGCTGATGGTCTTTATTGCCAAGAAGGGCGGTCTGTCCCAGGAGGTCATGAACTTCCTGTTTTTCAACCAGAAGATTCGCATCTGGGTGCAGTACCGCTTTATTACCCTGGGACAGCTGGGCTACATTGTGGCTCTGGGCCGCTATCTGTTTCCACTGTTCCTGCTGGAGATGGCCTTCCAGTATTCCATGCTCTCCGCCCTGCGGAAGGCGCCGTTGGTCCGGAAGCTGGTGCTGGTGCTGCCTATTGTTTCCCTGGTGCTCTATTACCCCAGTGTGTATCGGAGCCTGGTGATGAAGGTGGCGGCAGCCAAGGACGTGCTGGTCCAGTTCTCTTATATCTGGGTCATGTGCTATGTGGTGCTGGCGGTAGGGCTGCTGGTTGTGGAATACTGTTCTACCACCATGCACTTCTCCAGGCGGAAGTTTCTGCCCATCGTCATCTCCCTGGTGGCCCTGGCCACTCTGTATGTGATATACTGCGGCCAGGACCCGGGACAGATCTACCGGTTCTACAGCTACGACTATACTTGGATCAAGGGTGTGGGCTATCTGCAATTCGCCCTCAGCATAGGCGGTTATATGGTCCTGGTGGCGGTTAACCTGGTGTGCGGTATCCTGGGTCTGGGCAGTATGTTGCGTTACACTCAGACAAGCTTTGCGTCCGACCGGGACGAGGTGGTGCTGGAGCGTAAGTTCGATGTGGCCCGCACCGGCGCCTCGGTCTTTGTCCACAGCATCAAGAACCAGTTGCTGGCCAACCGGGTGCTCTACAAACGTATCCGTGCCGAGCTTCAGAAAGAGGAGCCCGATCTGGATAAGGTGCGTGGCTACTCCGACAGCCTGTGCGACAACAACGAGCTGCTGATCGACCGTTCAGAGGAACTCTACCGCACGGTCAAAGCCAAGTCGGTACGACTGGTTCCGGTGACCTTGGGCCGCCTGGAGGAGATCACGCTGGACCGGTTCCGCAAAAAATATCCTGATGGCCGGGTCAGGGCGCTGATGGACCGGGAGATCCAGGTACTGGCTGATGAAAACTACCTGAGCGAGGCCCTGTATAACCTGCTTACCAACGCCTGGGAGGCCACCATCGGATATGAGGAGACCAGGCCGGTGGAGCTGGTGAGCCACCAGGAGCGGCTGTATACGGTTCTGGAGGTCAAGGACCACGGTCCCGGTATTAAGACGGGAGAATTCAAACACATCTTTGAGCCTTTCTATTCCAGCAAGAACAGCAATTTCAACTGGGGCATGGGTCTGTACCATGTCCGTACCATTGTTCGCAGCCACCTGGGTTCCCTGCGGGTGGAGAACCGGCCGGAGGGAGGAGCTTCCTTCTTCATTCTGCTGCCCCGCTATGGTACTATCCAGCCGAGGCAGGGAGGAAAAAAGCATGATACGCATTTTGGTCGCCGAGGACTTTGATCTGATCCGGGAGGATCTGTGCGACGTCCTCAACCAACAGGAAGATATGACCGTGGTGGGCAGCGCCGCCAGCGGAAAGGAGATCGAGGCCCTGGCCCTGGAGACCGACTTCGATCTCGTTCTTATGGATATCGAGATGGAGACTACTACCGCCGGTATCCAGGCCACTGAGCACATTCTGGAGAAAAAGCCGGAGGCCAAGGTCCTTTTCCTCACCGCCCACGAGACTGACAACATGATCCTTACCTCCATGGGCGCGGGGGCGGTGGATTATATCGTCAAGGGCTGCGAGGACGCCGAGCTGCTCCAGCATATCCGCAGCGCTTACGCCGGCCAGGCCATGCTGGACGGCAAGATCCAGAACCTGCTGCTCAAGGAGTATTCCCGCCTGCGCACCTCGGAGCGGTCCCTGCTCTTCTTTATCAGCACGGTTTCCCAGCTTACCGCCGCTGAGCGGGATCTGGTGCGGCTGCTGCTGGAGGACAAGAAAATCAAAGAGATCGCCGCGGAGCGGTGTGTAGAAGTTGTCACCGTCAAGACCCAGATCAAGAGCCTGCTGCGGAAGTTCGGCTGCACCCGTACCAAGGAGATCGTGGATATCATCCGGGAATTGAACGTAACCCATTTGTTTTAAGCACTGACATACCGTCATAGAAAGGAAGATCCACATGGACTATTATCACATTTCCGCCCAGGACCTGGGCAAGGATGCCAAGATTCCCGTCGTTAAGCTGGGGGACTCCGGCGAGGTGTTCTATGAGATCGCCATGGAGATGATCAACACCATCAAGGCTCACAATGAGAAGGGCGAAAAGACCGTCTTTATCTGCCCCGTGGGTCCTGTGGGCCAGTATCCCATCTTTGTCCGCCTGGTGAACCGGGACCGGATCAGCCTGAAGAACTGCTGGTTTATCAACATGGACGAGTATCTCAATGACGACGACACCTATATTGAGAAGGAGAGCCCCCTGTCCTTCCGTGGCTTTATGGAGCGCACCGTGTACAGCCAGATCGACGAGGAGCTGCTGATGCCTGCCGAGCAGCGGGTGTTCCCGAACCCTGCCGACCCCGGCTATGTGGACCGGCTTATCGAGGAGCTGGGCGGCGTGGACATCGCCTTCGGCGGCATCGGCATTAACGGCCATCTGGCCTTCAACGAGTCCCGTGAGGACATGACCGCCGAGGAGTTTGCCGCTCAGGGCACCCGCGCTCTCAGCCTCAACCCTGAGACCCGCACCGCCAACGCCATCGGCGACCGCTGCGGCGCCATCGATGCCATGCCCCACCGGGCCGTCACCATCGGCATCAAGCAGATTCTGGGCGCCCGCAAGGTCCGTCTGGGCGTGTTCCGGGAGTGGCACCGCTCCGTGGTCCGCCAGGCCGCTTACGGCGAGGTGACCGCCCACTTCCCCGCCAGCCTGCTGCAGAACCACCCCGACGCCATCATCTTCACCAATTCCCTGGCCGCCGGCCAGCCCTTCTGAGGTACCTTATGAAACGAACCCTCTTTACCAATGGCAAGGTCTATGTAGACGGCCAGTTCCAGGACACCGACCTGCTGGTGCAGGACGGCCGGGTAGCCGGCTTCTCCGGCAAGGCCGATGAGGTGGTGGACCTGGGCGGCAAGCTGCTGATCCCCGGCTTTTTGGACCTGCACACCCACGGCGGCGACGGCGTGGACGTGAATGCCGCCACCGCCGGGGATCTGGCCAAGATCGGCCGGTTCTTCGCCAAGAACGGCACCACCGGCTGGTTGTGTTCCATCCTCACCGATACGCCGGAGCAGACCCTGTGGTGCATTGACCAGGCCAAAGCCGCCATGGCGGCTCCCATCACCGGAGCTCAGCTTATGGGCATCCATCTGGAGGGCCCCTTCCTTTGCTCTGCTTACAAAGGCGCTATGCCAGAGCATCTGCTGCGGAAGGGTGATCCTGCCCTGTTCCGGCAGTATCAGCAGGCCGCCGAGGGCGCTGTCCGGTATATCACCGTCTCTCCCGAGGTGGAGGGCGTGGTGGATATGATCCGGGAGATCTCCGGCCACACCACCGTGGCCATCGGCCACTCGGGGGCCGACTACGAGACCTCCTGTGCCGCCATTGACGCGGGAGCCGCCTGCTGCACCCACACCTTCAACGCTATGGGGCTGTTCCACCAGCACCGTCCCGGCATTATGGGTGCGGTCCTGGAGCGTCCCGTGTGCTGCGAGGCCATCTGCGACGGCCGTCACCTCCATCCTGGTTCCGTCCGGATGCTCCTGGCCTGCAAGGGCTGGGATAGGGTAGTGGCGGTGACCGACTCCATCCAGGCCGCCGGTCTGCCCGACGGACACTATAAGCTGGGCGTCAACGACGTGGTGGTGGAGGACGGCGACGCCAAGCTGGCCTCCAACGGCGTCCGGGCCGGTTCTACCCTGACTACCGGTCAGGCCCTGAAAAACCTGGTGAAGTTCACCGGGGAGAGCGTGGAAAAGGTGCTCCCCCTGCTGACTGCAAATCCTGCCCGCCTCATCGGTATGGACCACCGGAAGGGCTCCATCGCCCCCGGCAAGGACGCCGATCTGGTGGTTCTGGACCAAGATCTGAATGTAACTGCAACCTATGTGGCCGGCGTCAACGTATACGCCGGAGAGAATTAAGGAGGAACTTATTATGCCTTTGGTACCGCTGAGACCTTTGATGGAAGCCGCTGAGCAGCACAACTACGCCCAGGGCGCTTTTAACGTGAATGCCGTGGCCCAGGCCAAGGCCGTCATCGAGATGCACGAGACCTTCCGCTCCCCCGCCATCCTGCAGGGCGCCGACCTGGCCAACGCCTTCATGGGCGGCCGGGTGGACTTTGCCAACGGCACCCTGGAGGACAAGAAGAAGGGCGCCCGCAACATCGCCAACGCCGTGAAGAAGTACGGCGAGAACTCCCCCATCCCCGTGGTGCTCCACCTGGACCACGGCAAGGACTTTGACTCCTGCGTGGCTGCCATCGAGGGCGGTTACACCTCCGTCATGATCGACGGCTCCTCTCTGCCCCTGGAGCAGAACATCGAGCTGACCCGCGAGGTGGTCAAGTATGCCCACGCCCGCGGCGTGTCCGTTGAGGGCGAGCTGGGCGTGCTGGGCGGCCAGGAGGACCACGTGTTTGCCGCCACCTCCACCTACACCAACCCGCTGGACGCCGTGGAGTTCATCCAGAAGACCGGCGTGGACGCCCTGGCCATCTCCTACGGCACCCAGCACGGGGCCAACAAGGGCAAGGACGCCAAGCTCCGCAAGGAGATCCCCATCGCCATCAAGGAGTGCATCAACCGGCTGGGCATCTTCTGCGCCCTGGTGTCCCACGGTTCCTCCACCGTGCCCCAGTACATCGTCAAGGAGATCAACGACCTGGGCGGCGATATCCAGAACGCCTACGGCATCCAGGTTGAGCGGCTGATGGAGGCCATTCCCTGCGGCATCCGCAAGATCAACGTGGATACCGACATCCGTCTGGCGGTTACCCGCAACATGAAGGAACTCTTCGCTCAGAAACCCGAACTGCAGAAGAGCCCCTCCATCGGCGGCGTGTACGCCCTGCTGGAGGAGAAGAAGTCCGCCTTCGATCCCCGCGTGTTCTTCCCGCCCATCATGGACACCGTCCTCACCGGCAATGTGCCCGACGACGACGTGGCCCTGCTGATGAGCCGGGTGGAGGCCGGCGTGAAGGAGGCTGTGGGCTCCCTGATCGTCAACTTCGGCTCCTATGGCCGCGCTCCCCTGGTGGAGCAGAAGTCTCTGGAGGATATGATCGCCTTCTACAAGAAGTAAGGAGTGGCCGGAATGAAGCATCTGTATCTGAATCTGAAGCGGTTCGACGTGCCCGTGGAATTCGGTGGCGTCAACCGCATCGCCCCGGTGGCTGACTGGGGCAAGTATATCGTGGAGCACACCCAGGAAGGCCTGAAGCACTACGATCCCAACCAGGTGGAGTTCGTCCAGTACTTCCCCGAGGCCCACATCCTGGGCGCTGTGGCTGCCCAGTGTGAGAACAGCCCCGTGCAGGTGGGCTCCCAGAGCGTCTACCGCATGAACACCGCTGTGGGCGGCAACTTCGGCGCCTTCACCACCAACCGTCCCGCTTCCATCGTGAAGGCCATGGGGTGTACCTCCACCATCATCGGCCACTGCGAGGAGCGCAACGACAAGATGGGCGTGCTGGCCGAGGCCGGGGTCACCGACACCGCCGCCGTCAACCGCCTCTTGAACCAGGAGATCAAGCTGGCCATCGAGCAGGGCCTGAGTGTGCTCTACTGCATCGGCGAGAAGAGCGAGGAGCAGGAGCAGTGGCAGCAGGTGCTGGGCGACCAGCTGAAGATCGGCCTGGACGGTGTGGACACCTCCAAGGTGGTCATCGCCTACGAGCCTATCTGGTCCATCGGCCCCGGCAAGACCCCCGCTGGCAAGGAGTATATCACCAAGATCGCCAAGTTTGTCAAGGAGCAGACCGGCGGCCTGGACGTGGTGTACGGCGGCGGCCTGAAGGTGGACAACGCCGAGATGCTGGCCTCCATCGACGAGATCGACGGCGGCCTCATTGCCCTGACCCGGTTCCAGGGCGAGATCGGCTTCTACCCCGACGAATATCTGGAGATCATCAAGACCTATCTTGGTAAATAAGGAGAGCACACATGAAGCTTGATTTTGAATACGGCCACGGCCTGATGAGCGCTGAACTGCCCGACAACACCGATGTGTTTATCCCCGGCACCACCGTGCCCGATCCTCCGTGCCTGCCCCAGGACTGGGACAGCCTGTACAACGCCACCCTGGAGTCCATCCGCAACCCCATGGGTATGCCTTCTCTGAAGGAGCTGGCCGGCCCCGGCAAGACCGTGGTCTTTGTTATCCCTGACATCGTGAAGGGCGGCAACCAGCCCACCTCCCACCGGAAGGTGTCCATCCGGGCCTGCCTGGACGAGCTGTACGCCGCCGGCGTGGAGAAGAAGGACATTCTGTTCATGTTCTCCAACGGCCTGCATCCCCGTGCCACCGTGTCCGAGATGAAGCAGATCCTGGGCGAGGAGTTGTTCAACGAGTTCTACTGGACCAACCAGATCACCAGCCATGACTCCGAGGACTACGAGCACATGGTGGACCTGGGCGCCACCAAGCGGGGCGACCCCGTGCTGATGAACAAGTATGTCTTTGAGTGCGACATTCCCATCCTCATCGGCCACACCCAGGGCAACCCCTACGGCGGCTACTCCGGCGGCTACAAGCACTGCGCCACCGGTATCACCCACTGGCGGAGCATCGCCAGCCACCATGTGCCCAAGGTCATGCACCGGGACGACTTCACCCCCGTGTCCGGCCACTCCCTGATGCGCACCAAGTTCGACGAGATCGGTATGCACATGGAGGAGAAGATGGGCCATCCCTTCTTCTGCTGCGACGCCGTACTGGACACCTATTCCCGCCAGATCGCCATCTACTCCGGCTACGCCAAGGTGATGCAGCCTGAGTCCTGGAAGCTGGCCAACAAGCGCACCTACGTCCCCTTCGCTGAGAAGAAGTACGACGTGATGGTGTTCGGTATGCCCCAGAACTTCCACTACGGCAACGGCATGGGCACCAACCCCATCCAGATGATGCAGGCTCTCTCCGCCCAGGTAATCCGCCACAAGCGGGTCATGAAGGACAACTGCGTTATCATCTGCTCCTCCATCTGCAACGGCTACTTCCACGACGAGCGGTGGCCCTACCTGCGGGAGCTGTATGAGATGTTCCAGCACGACTATATGAACATCCTGCCCGATATGGACCGGTACGGCGAGTACTTCGCCACCAATCAGGAGTACATCCGCAAGTACCGCTTCTGCAACGCCTTCCATCCCTTCCACGGCTTCTCCATGATGAGCTGCGGCCACATTGCCGAGATGAACACCAGCGCCATCTACATTGTGGGCGCTCAGGAGCCCGGCATTGCCCGCGGCATGGGCCTCAAGACCCGGGCCACCTTTGAGGAGGCCCTGGAGGACGCCAAGAAAAAGTTTGTGGGCCCCAACCCCAACATCCTGGC
>NZ_NFHC01000034.1:0-25347 GCF_002161245.1 Flavonifractor sp. An9 | reverse complement strand
GGCTTGGCGCGGGGGTGGGCTGCACAGAAGGCTGGGGGGTATTGTTATCGGGATAGAGCTGCTTCATATAGGCGTTGTATCGGCTGCGCATGGGGTCCTGAGCATACTGGATGAACTCGCTGCCCAACCGCTCCTGTCCGTTGGTGATGCGGATCAGGGTGCCGTAATTGGTGGGGGTATAGCTGTAGCGCAGGCCGAAGTAGGAGCACACCGACGCCAGCGGCACAAAGATCCAGCCGTTGCGGGACACCGCCCGCATCTCCAGCTGCTGGCCGGACCGGTCCACGCAGGTACCGGCGTTCAGGTCAAAGGTGAGGGTACCGCTGAGGCTGTACAGCATGAAGCTGTTCCCACTGTCCCCCTGGATCTGTCCGTAGGACACCCCCAGGTTGACCCCGGTGGCCGTCCAGTCAAACGCGATATAGGGGACGTACAGGGAGCCGCCGATCCAGGTGGGCATAGCCTCCAGCGGCAAGGTAAGCATCTGGTCGTTCTCCGCCATCAGGTAGATCTCCACCGTATCTGCCTTGGCGGTGCTCACCAGCCCCGGCCCCAGCACCAGTACCGCCGCGCACAGCAGGGTAAGCAATCGCTTTTTCCAGCCCATGTCCGTCCCCTCCTTTCCGTATGTATCTTCTGACGGCATTATACCATGGCTGCAAGCCGCTCCGGCTTGCGCGCCGCAGAGCGGCGAAAACCGGCTCAGCCGGTTTCGGCCATGGTGTAACAAGCGCAGTGCGCGGCGTTTCGCCGCGCCCAGCCGCCTGAAAGGCGGCCCCAAACAGCCCAGCTGTTTGGGCTGCGGTTATTATAGCATGGTTTTCTCCCCCGGTAAAGCCGCCGCTTGCACCAAAAGCATAGGGCTGGTATAATGTTGCCGGTTTTAATGGGATTTTAAGACAGCCTAAATACCCTCTTTACCGGCCCCGGGGTATACTGGTACTGTTGAAAGGATGTGTTCCCATGGATGTCACATTGGAATTGGTGGAACAGCTGCGGAAACGGGCCGATGTATCCTACGAGGAGGCCAGAGCCGTGCTGGAAGAGGTGGACGGCGATCTGCTGGCCGCCCTGATCCTGCTGGAGCAGCGGGGCAAGATCCGCTCGGACGGCGGACAGAGTGCCCGTTACTCCACCCGCCCCGGCAGTGAACAGACTACTCCCCCGCCCAACGAGGGCCCCGCCCGGCCTGAAACCGCCGCCGGTCAAAGCGGCTGGGAGACCTTTGTCAGCTTCTTGCGGCGCTGCGTCACCAACCGGTTTGAGGTATGGCGGTGGGAAGAGCCCATCGTCTCCATACCGCTGCTGATTTTTATTCTTCTGGTGCTGCTGGCCTTCTGGATCTCGGTACCCCTGCTTATTATAGGGCTCATTATGGGCTGCCGGTACCGGTTTGCTGGTCCCGATCTGGACGGCAATGAAGTAAGTCAGGCGGTCAACCACGCCGCCGACACCGTCAGCGACGCGGTGGGGCGGGCCAAGGCCCAGGCAGAGCAGGCCGCCCACAAGAACCAATCCAAGCAATGAGGTGATGTGCCATGGAGGAGCGTATCCTGCTGGTGGAGGATGAGGAAAAGCTGGCCCGCATGGTGGAGCTGGAGCTGAATTACGAGGGCTACCAGGTGGAAAAGGCCTTTGACGGCCGGACGGGACTGGAGCTGGCTCTGTCCGGGCGGTTCGACCTGATCCTGCTGGACATCATGCTGCCCGCCCTCTCTGGCATGGAGGTGCTCCGCCGCCTGCGCCGGGAGAGCCAGGTGCCCGTCATCATGCTCACCGCCCGGGACACGGTGGTGGACAAGGTGTCCGGCCTGGATATGGGGGCGGACGACTATGTCACCAAGCCCTTTGCCACCGAGGAACTGTTGGCCCGTATCCGGGCCGCCCTGCGGAAGCGGCCCGCTCGGACCGAACCGGACAACAGGCTGTCTGTCGGGCCCCTGGCTATGGATCTGGACCGGCATCTGGTGTCGGTGAATGGCCAGAACGTGGCCCTCACCCGCCGGGAGTTTGACCTGCTGCGCTGCCTGCTGGAGCACAAGGAAAAGGTCCTCTCACGGGAGGAACTGCTGGAGCAGGTGTGGGGCTTTGACTTCATGGGCGAGACCAATACCGTGGACGTATACATCCGCTTTCTGCGGACCAAACTGGACGAAGCGTTCCACATTAAACTGATCCACACCGTCCGGGGTGTGGGCTATGTCATTCGGGAGGGATTGGAATGAAGGTTTCCGCCATCGTCTATACCAGTAACACCGGCTTTACCGCCCAGTACGCCACTCTGCTCTCCCACCAGACCGGCCTGCCCCTCCACCAGTTGAAGGAGTGCACGCTCCCCCAGGGGACTCAGGTACTCTATTTGGGCTGGCTGTGCGCCGGGAAGGTCCAGGGTCTGAAAAAGGCCGCCGCTCGCTTCCGGGTGGAGGCCGTCTGTGCTGTGGGCATGGCGCCGGAGTGCGATCCGGCCAAGCTGGCCGGGGACAACCGCTGGACCGGGCTGCCTCTCTTCTATCTGCGGGGCGGCTATTCCCCCGCTCGGGTCCGGGGAAAATATAAAATGATGATGACCATGATGAAGGCCATTCTCTCCAAAAAGGCCGACTCTCAGTCCCGGGAGGCCCTGGAGGCCATGGAACGGGGCGCCGACTGGGTAAGCGTCCCCCAGCTGGAGCCAGTGCTGAACTGGCTCCGGGGTTAAGGCCATGGCTGCCAGAACTTCCCGGCCCACCGGCCCCATCAAGTCCTCTATCGTGGCCCGGCTCAATGCCCGGCTCTTTTTCCGGCTGCTGGGGATCTATCTTCTGCTGGACATCCTGCTCATCCTGTTGTTCTGGGGCGGCCTCATCGTCTGGTCCGACCGGCAGGCAGCGGAACTGAAGGCTCTGGCGGAAAAACAGGGCGCCCCCTCGGAGGAGGCCGCGGCATGGATGTCCGCCGGCAGCTATTCCGTAGCGGAAGCGGAAGGGGACCCCAACGGTATCCTGCTCCCCCACTGGCTTCCCTCCCCCCAGGCACTTGAGGGGGACCAGCGCTGGTTTGATCCAGGAACGGTACATCTCATTCCCCTGATGATTTTCTCCACCGGCGGCCCCACCAGCTACACCCTGGTGACCCAGGTTCAGGGGCAAGACTTGGCTATCACCCTGGATCTGTCCCGGCCTGCCGCCCTCTTTGTCTTTGCCGGGCGGGTGGTGCTGATCTGCCAGCTGGTCAGTCTGGTGCTCAACCTGTTCAAAAACGCCGGCACCATCCGCCGCACCCTGCGGCCCATTCAGGATCTGGCCGCCGCCGCCACCCGGCTGGGCGGCTCCATGTCGCCGGAGGAGCTCCAGGCCCTGGCCGGGGAGCTGGATGAGATCAACGCCAGCCATCTGGACCGGCGCATTCCGGTGACCGGCGCCCAAAAGGAGCTGAAGGCGCTGGCTCAGGCCATCAACGCCATGCTGGACCGGATCAACGAGGCCTACCGCTCTCAGACCCGGTTTGTCTCCGATGCCAGCCATGAGTTGCGTACCCCCATCGCCGTGATCCAGGGCTACGCCAGTCTTCTGGACCGGTGGGGCAAGGACGACCCTGCCACCCGTCAGGAGGCCATCGACGCCATCCGCCAGGAGGCCGACTCCATGAAGCAGCTGGTGGAGCAGCTTTTGTTCCTGGCCCGGGGGGACAACGACTCTGTCCCCTTCCATCCCCAGCTGTGCGACCTGTCCGAGCTGGCCGCCGAGGTACTGCGGGAGACCCAGATGCTGGACCACACCCATCAGTTGGAGGGGAAATGGCTGTGCGCCGTGCCGGTGGTGGCCGACGAGGGGCTCATCAAGCAAGCCCTGCGCATCCTGGTGGACAACGCCCTGAAATACACCCCCGCCCGGGGGTGCATCACCCTGTCGGTCCAGGGGAAGGACGGCCTGGCCCGGCTGACGGTGGCCGACCAGGGCCAGGGCATTGACGCCCAAAGCCTGCCCCATATCTTTGACCGTTTCTACCGCACTGACGAGAGCCGGGCCCGGCAGACCGGCGGCGCCGGTCTGGGCCTGTCCATTGCCAAGTGGATCGCCGACCGCCACGGCGGCTGGTTTGAGGTGGTGTCCTGGCCGGGGGTGGGTACCCGCTTTACGCTGGTGCTGCCCCTGGATTCCATGGACGCCCCCGCCGCCCCAGCCTGAAAGGAATCTCGAATGCCCCCGCCGGAGCGGGGGCGTTTTTTTACAGAAACATGGGAACTTTTTGTCAGCCGCCACCGTCCAATAGAGCGATCACAAAAAACAGAAAAGGAGAATCCACCTATGAACCATCGTTTTCTCGCCCTGGCTCTGGCCGGGACGCTGACCCTTGGTATGCTGACCGCCTGCGGCGGCGGCAACGACGGCATTTCTGAGACCCCCAACACCGTCACCACCCCTCCCGTGGCTGAGAGCGTTATGCCCTCTCCCGAGGACTCCGCCCCCGTCACCGAGGAGAGCCCCGACGCTCTGCCCGAGAGCTCCGCTCCCGTGGAGGAGAGCACTGAGCCCTCCGCCGAGCCCTCTGCTCAGCCTACCGCCAAACCTACCACCAAGCCTACCGCTACTCCCAAGCCCACTACCAAGCCCACCGCTACTCCCAAGCCCACGGTGAACCCCACTCCCACGCCGGAGAGCAAACCCCAGGCCAGCGCCGTTCAGTCTACCTGGAATGACATCTCCAAGCTGAGCCTGCCCAACCTGACCGCCATGGACGACGCCACCCTCTCCGCCATGTACGGCATCAGCGCCTCCGACCTGGAGGAGTATGTGTGCATGATGCCCCTCATGGGCGTCCACTCTACCGAGTTCTTCATCGCCAAGGTGAAGGACGGCAAGATGGACACCGTGAAGGCCGGTATTGCCAAGCGGCAGGCCGATCTGGACGCCCAGTGGTCCCAGTATCTGCCCGAGCAGTATGAACTGGTACAGAACTACAAGCTGGTCACCAACGGCAACTATGTGCTCTTCGCCATCAGCGAGTATGCCGGTGATGCGGTCACCATTTTCAACAGCTACACAAAATAATCCGCATTTTTGGGTAGAATAGAAGTTGCACTCTGGTGCCGTACCCATTATAATCATTTCAGCGCCCGGCAGGGCAAGCCTGCCGGGCATCTTTCCTGAAATCTACAAAGAGAAGGTGAGCAGTTGGTCTTTTCCAGTTTGTATTTCTTGTTTCTATATCTACCCATTGTATTATTAGTCTATTACATTACCCCTCTGAAATGGCGCAACCTGTGGCTGCTGGTGGTCAATCTGATCTTTTACGGCTGGGGCGAACCCAAGTATATCCTGCTGATGATCTTCACCATCGTGCTGGACTACTTCTGCGGCCTGATCGTGGCCCGGCGAAAATTGCAAGGCGATGACAAGGGCGCCCGGATCGCCGTAGCGGTGGCGCTGGTCCTCAATCTGGCTATCCTGTTCTTCTTTAAGTACTGGGATTTGGTAGCCAGAACCTTCCAGCATTTCGGCGTTGGTATGCCGGTGCTCAACCTGACGCTGCCCATCGGCATCTCCTTCTACACCTTCCAGACCATGACCTACCCGGTGGACATTTACCGTGGAGACGCGGAGGTGCAGAAAAGCATTGTCAGCTTCGGTACCTTCGTTACCCTGTTCCCCCAGCTCATTGCCGGTCCCATTATCAAGTACAAAGAGCTGGCCGACCAGATGACCTACCGCACCCACTCCCCGGAGCAGTTTGCCTCCGGCGTGCAGGTGTTTGTGGTGGGTCTGGCCAAGAAGGTGCTGCTGGCCAACAACATCGGCAAGCTTTGGGATGTCTATCTGGCTCTGCCCACCGACCAGCTCACCGTCTCCGGCGCCTGGCTGGGCGTGGTGGCCTTCTCCCTCCAGCTGTACTTCGACTTCTCCGGCTACTCCGACATGGCCGTTGGCCTGGGCCGGATGCTGGGCTTCGAGTTCCTGCGGAACTTCAACTACCCCTATATCTCCAAGTCGGTCACCGAGTTCTGGCGCCGGTGGCACATCTCCCTGGGCTCCTGGTTCCGGGAGTACCTGTATATCCCCCTGGGCGGCAACCGGGTGAAAAAGCCCCGGCTGTTTTTCAACCTGCTGGTCGTTTGGGCCGCCACCGGCATCTGGCACGGCGCCAGCTGGAATTTCCTGATCTGGGGCCTCTACTTTGCCGCCCTCATCATTCTGGAGAAGGCCTTCCTGGGCAAGCTGCTGGAGAAGTGTCCCGCTGTGGTACAGCACATTTACACTCTGTTCCTGGTGCTGGTCAGCTGGGCCATCTTTGCCGTGGAGGATTTCGGTCATATGGGCGCCTACCTGTCTGCCATGTTTGGCTTTGCTCCAGCCGGTCTGGCCTCCCCCAGCGTGGCGTACTACTTCACCTCTTTCCTGCCCATGCTGATCATCGGCGCCGTGGCCGCCACTCCGCTGGCTACCAAGCTGTGGAAAAAGCTGCCGGAGAAGCCCATGAAAGTGGTGCTGCCGGTGGTGTTGCTGGCCGGTCTGATTCTTTCCACCGCCTATTTGGTGGACGCCACCTACAATCCCTTCCTCTATTTCCGCTTCTGATTGGAGGTTCTGATTATGTCGAAAAAATACTGCATCTTCATCAGCGCTCTGTTCTGTGCCTTTATCGGGCTGTTCCTGGTGGCCAACGCCGCTACTCCTAGCCGGGAGTTCTCCGAAATGGAGAACCGCAATCTGGAACAGATGCCCAAGCTGTCTGTGGACAGCTTGTTGAGCGGTCAGTTTATGAAGGACTTTGAGACCTACACCACCGACCAGTTTGTGGGCCGGGACCTGTGGATTGCCCTGAAGTCCTCCAGCGAGCGGATCCTGGGCAAGCACGAGAACAACGATGTCTATTTCTGCGACCAGGATACCCTCATCACCCGGTTTGACCAGCCCGATGCCGCCAAGGTAGCGGAGAATCTGAATTATGTGAACAACTTTGTGGAAAATGTGGATATCCCGGTAACTTTCTCTCTCATTCCCACCCAGGCCTGCATCTGGGCCGGCCGGCTGCCCGACGGGGCCCCCAATGCCAGCCAGACCGGCCTGCTGGACCAGGCCAAGGCGGCTGTGCCCGGCGCCACCTGGGCGGATCTGTACAGCCCCCTGTGGGAGCACAAGGATGAGAGTATCTTCTACCGCACCGACCATCACTGGACCAGCCTGGGCGCCTATTACGGCTACACCGGCCTGGCAGAGGCCCTGGGCTACACCCCCGTACCTCTGGACACCTACACCGAGACCATCCGCTCCACTGAGTTCTACGGCACGGTATTCTCCTCCTCCGGCGTCCGCTGGGTGAGCCCCGACACCATCTCCACCTATGTGCCCGACACCGGCATTACCGTCACCAGCTACACCTATGACAGCACCGGCAACCAGGTGGCTGTGCCCCGGGCCCTGTACGATACCTCCTTCCTCTCCGTGAAGGATAAGTACTCCATGTTCCTGGGCGGCAACCAGTCTCTTGGCGTGGTTAAGACTCCCAATACCGACAAGCCTAAGCTGCTCATCATCCGGGACTCCTACGCCGACTCCCTGGTGCCCTTCCTCACCCCCCACTTCTCCGAGATCCACCTGATCGACCTGCGCTACTACAAGCTGTCCATCGCTGACTACATCCAGCAGAACGGCATCGATCAGGCTCTGGTCCTCTACAGCGTCCCCAACTTTGTCACCGACACCAACCTGTTCTGGATCACCCGCTGAGCAACCAAAAAGTCCGGCCCCCAAGGGGCCGGACTTTTTTTGCTTTGGACTTACCCGCGCTGCGTCAGGTCTCCATAAACGAAAGGCCGGCCCTCTGTGAGGGCCGGCCTTTTATCTTCCTTCCCCTTCCACCGGTAAGGAATCAGTCGCGCTGAGAGTGGATATTCATAGAGTGGTTGACCTTGCCGATGACAACCAGCACCACCACCATGGAGACCACAGCAATCAGCAGGTTCAGGATCATGTTCTGGACGAAAGCAGCCAGAATGTAGTTGACGAAGCAGACCGCCGCCACGGTGACCGCGTAGGGCAGCTGAGTGGCCACGTGATTCAGGTGGTAGCACTGAGCGCCGGAGGAGGCCATGATGGTGGTATCGGAGATGGGAGAGCAGTGGTCGCCCATAACCGCGCCGCCCAGAGTGGCAGCGATGGCGATCATCAGCATCTCGTTGCCGTTGATCAGATCGGCAGTCAGATCGGCAGCCGCCACGCCGCCGGAGAACACCGGGATGACGATGGGCAGCAGGATAGTGAAGGTACCCCAGGAGGTGCCGGTAGCGAAGCCCAGGAACGCGGCGATAATGAACACCACGGCGGGCAGGAAGTTGTGCAGGCTGTCGCCGAAGCCGGAGACGATGTCAGCCACGAACTCGGGAGCGCCCAGAGCCTTGGTCACGTCGCCGATGGTCCAGGCCAGGCAGAGGATCAGGATGGCGGGCACCATCTGCTTGAAGCCATCAGGCAGGCAGTCCATCAGCTCAGTGAACTTCATGGAGCGGCGCACCATAAAGAAAATCATAGTGAAGATCAGGGCAATCAGAGAACCCAGAGGCAGAGCGGAGAAGGCGTCGGTGTTGGCAAAGGCGCTGATGAGGTCGGTGCCGCCGCCCTGGTAGCCCACATAGATCATGGCGCCCACGCAGCAGGCTACCAGCACGATCACGGGGATCACCAGGTCGATGACCTTTCCGTTGGGATTGAACTTCATTTCCTCCACACCGGCGAAGGGACGCTCGGGGGTGGTGTACAGGTCGCCCTTGGCGGCGTTGTCCTCGTGCTTCTTCATGGGACCGTAGTCGATGTTCAGGCTGGTCATAACCATGATGAACACCAGGGTCAGAATGGCGTAGTAGTTGTAAGGAATGGCCTTCAGGAAGATCTGGAAGCCCAGTTCGTCGTTGCCGATGATACCGGTGACAGCCGCGGCCCAGGAGGACACGGGCATCATGATACAAACGGGAGCGGCGGTAGCGTCGCACATATAGGACAGCTTGGCGCGGGAGATGTGGTGGCCGTCGGTGACGGGACGCATCACGTTACCGGTGGTCAGATTGTTGAAGTAGTCGTCCACGCCCAGCACGATGGCCAGGATGAAGGTGGACCACAGAGCGCCGGACTTGGTCTTGATGTGCTTGACGGCCCAGTCGCCGTAGGCCTTGGAGCCGCCGGCCCGGATCATCAGGGCCACCATGGTGCCCAGGATGACCAGGAACATCAGGATACCCATGTTGCCGCCGGCGTTGCTGCACAGGCGGGACACGAAATCCTGGATGGCGTCAATGGGATTGCCGTTGGTGAACAGCAGGCAGCCCACGATGATGCCCAGGAACAGAGAAGAATACACTTCCTTGGTGATGAGTGCCAGGATGATGGCTACCACGGGAGGCAGCAGAGATGCGATGGTGCCCCAAGCCGCGATTTGAGCGGTGGAATCGCCTTCGGCGAAAGCCGCCGTTGCCAGGATACAAATCAGGGTAAACAGGGTCAGCAGGATCTTGCCAGATCGTTTGATACGCGGTGAATTCATATCAGCCCTCCTAATAAGATCGGTGAATCCTAAAGCTCCCCAACCCAAGGACTCGAGACGTATCATAACAAAATTGTCATTAAATTGACAATGTATTTTTGACATTTTGCACATTTTTGTAGGGGCGCACAGAAAAATGTACATTTTTTTGGGCATATAATCCATACACTTTTCTTTTTTATTCCATTTTATTCCTATAAAATCCTTTCCTGATAGGAAGAAGGTTTCTTTTTGCCTAGATGTTTAGGCGGAACTACGTAGGCGCAGCCGGTTTTTTACACACCAGTTTGTGCATATTTTAAACTATTAAGTTTATTTTTAGGTTCCTCTAAAACAAAAAATCACCCCCGCCGTACGGAGCGGCGGGGGTGATGGTTCCCATATGGACTTGTCGGCGCTACGCTCAGTCGCGCTGAGAGTGGGTGGTCATAGAGTGGTTGACCTTGCCGATGATGAACAGGACAACCGCCATGGAGACCACGGCAATAATCAGGTTGACGAACACGTTCTGGATCAGGCCGGCCAGGATGTAGTTGAAGAAGCAGACCGCCGCCACGGTGACCGCGTAGGGCAGCTGAGTGGCCACATGGTTCAGGTGGTAGCACTGAGCGCCGGAGGAGGCCATGATGGTGGTATCGGAGATGGGGGAGCAGTGGTCGCCCATAACCGCGCCGCCCAGAGTGGCAGCGATGGCGATCATCAGGATGTCGTGGCCGGGGCCGATGTCAGCCACAGTCAGGGCAGTGGCGTCCACGCCGGCGAACACGGGGATCACGATGGGCAGCAGGATGGAGAAGGTGCCCCAGGAAGTACCGGTAGCAAAGCCCAGGAAGGAGGCGATCAGGAATACCACGGCGGGCAGGAAGTTGTGCAGGCTGTCGCCGAAGCCGGAGACGATGCCGGCCACGAACTCGGGAGCGCCCAGAGCCTTGGTCACGTCGCCGATGGTCCAGGCCAGGCAGAGGATCAGGATGGCGGGAACCATCTGCTTGAAGCCCTCAGGCAGGCAGTCCATCAGTTCGGTGAACTTCATGGAGCGGCGCACCATGAAGAAAACCATATTGATGATCAGGGCAATCAGAGAGCCCAGAGGCAGAGCGGAGAAAGCGTCGGTGTTGGCGAAAGCGGTGAGGATGTCGTGGCCGCCGTTCTGATAGCCCACGAAAACCATGGCGCCTACGCAGCAAACAACCAGAACGATCACGGGGATGACCAGGTCAATCACCTTGCCGGCGGGGTTGAACTTCATCTCAGCGGTGTCGGCAAAGGGCCGCTCGGGGGTGGTGTACAGGTCGCCCTTAGCGGCGTTGTCCTCATGCTTCTTCATGGGGCCGTAGTCGATGTTCAGGCTGGTCATGACGATGATGAAGACCATGGTGAGGATGGCATAGTAGTTATAGGGAATGGCCTTCAGGAAGATCTGGAAGCCAACTTCCTCGTTGTTGATAACGCCGGTGACGGCCGCGGCCCAGGAGGAGACGGGCATCATGATACACACGGGGGCGGCGGTGGCGTCGCACATATAGGACAGCTTGGCCCGGGAGATGTGGTGACCGTCGGCCACGGGACGCATCACGTTACCGGTGGTCAGGTTGTTGAAGTAGTCGTCCACGCCCAGCACGATGGCCAGGATGAAGGTGGACCACAGAGCGCCGGACTTGGTCTTGATGTGGGACACAGCCCAGTCGCCGTAGGCCTTGGAGCCGCCGGCGCGGATCATCAGGGCCACCATGGTGCCCAGGATGACCAGGAACATCAGGATACCCATGTTGCCGCCGGCATTGTTGCACAGGCGGGACACGAAATCCTGGAGGGCGTCGATGGGATTGCCGTTGGTGAACAGCAGGCAGCCCACGATGATGCCCAGGAACAGGGACGAATACACTTCCTTGGTGATCAGGGCCAGAACAATGGCTACCACGGGGGGCAGCAGGGACGCGATGGTGCCCCAGGCGGCGGCGGTGGGCTCCTCGCCCTCAGCGCAGGCAACCGTCATCAGGACACAGGCCAAGGCAAAGACGACCAGCAGAATTCTTCCGAAGCGTTGCATTCGTGGTGAGTTCATAATAACCCTCCCTTATAATTTCGAATCCTAAAAGCCTCCCCAACCCAAGGATTCGTTCATTATAATACACCATCATTCACAATTTGGCAATACTTTTTCGGCAAATTTAACATAACTTTCGACTCATATATATTTCCAATTTACATATCCAGCAAAAACCCCGCTTTTTCTAGGGAATTCTGTATCCTTTGCAACGTTTTTTCATCCTTACACCGAATTGTATGCAGATGGATACCGCCCGTCAGATCAGACAGGGGTCTGGCGCTGTCCGCCGCCACCCGGCGGAGAAACTCCTGTACATCATATCGGGAACGCACCCCCAATATGCCTGTGAGCTGACCATAGACCGGGTGCTCCACAATTACGTCTGCCACCTCGCCCCCGGCGTCCACAATGGCGTTGAGCTCTGCTTCCATCTCCTCCGGAGCGTGGACGCAGGCCACGGTACGCTCCACCCCGGCGGGGCGGCGGCCCAGCACATAGCCCCGGGGGGTGGCCACGATATCCGCCCCGGCCGCCCGCAGCAGGGCCACGTCCCCCACAATGATCTGGCGGCTCACCGAAAACCGCCGGGCCAGCGCCGTGGCGCTCACCGGCCCCCCGGCCTCCTCCAGCATCTGCTCCACCGCCTTCCGGCGCTCCTGTGCCGCGGATCGTTCCATCACCGCTTCCTCCTTTGTCTTTTTCAATCAGTATAGCAGGTTCTTCCGGACCTGTAAATCAGCGCCGGAAAGGCCGCCTTCCCTTGCCTTTCCACAGGGATTGTGCTAGAATGTGACCGACTGGTTTCCACACCCGGTCCAAGCGCGGCAGTGCCGCGTTCGTTCGGCGGGACTCACCGCCGTTCTCTAAATACGAAAATGGAGGTTCCAAATCAACCATGCGCAAATCTACCACCCGTGATCTTACCCTGGCCGCCATGGTGGCCGCCGTCTACTTCGTCCTTTGCTATTTTGGCAACATCTTTCAGCTCACCTTCGGACCTGTCCAGGTCCGTCTGGGAGAGGCCCTCACCGTGCTGCCGTTCCTGTTCCCGGCCACCGCGCCGGGCCTGGCGCTGGGCTGTCTGCTGACCAACATTCTCTCCCCCTACGGACCTATCGACATGGTGGTGGGTACTCTGGCCACCGCTATCGCCGCTTTTCTGAGCGCCAAAATGCCCCGCTGGTATCTGGCCGCCCTGCCCCCCATCGTAATGAACGCCCTGCTGCTGCCCCCAATGTGGGCCTGGGCGCAGGCAGGCGCTGTCAACAGCACGTTCTGGGCCGCTTATGGTTTTAATATGTGGACCTTCGTGGTGGGCGAAGCTCTGGCCTGCTATGTGCTGGGCTCCGTACTGCTGCTGGCCCTGCCCAAGATCCGCTATTTCCGCACCATGATCCCCGAGCGCCGCCTGGCTGCCCGCTGAGGCGATGCCCTCAGTCTTACAACAAACAAGGAGGATTCCCCATGAAAGTCCGCAAGGCCGTCATCCCCGCCGCTGGTCTGGGGACAAGGATGCTCCCCGCCACCAAGACTGTCCCCAAGGAAATGCTTCCCATGGTGGACAAGCCCGTAATCCAGTATATCATTGAGGAGGCGGTGGCCTCCGGTATCGAGGACATCCTCATCGTCACCAACCGGGCCAAATCCGCCATGGACGATTACTTCGACTACTATCCCGAGCTTGAGACCCGTCTGCTCCAGGCCGGCAAGGAGCGGGAGCTGGTGGAGGTCCGCCGGGCCGCCGATCTGGCCAACATTTTCTATGTCCGCCAGAAGGAGACCAAGGGTTTGGGCCACGCCATTTACCGGGCCAAGCGCTTTGTGGGAGACGAACCCTTTGCCGTGCTGCTGGGCGACGACATCATGCGGGCCGAAAAGCCGGTGACCCTCCAGCTTATCGAGGGAGCCGAGAAATACGGCGCTTCCGCTGTGGGTGTCCAGAAGGTGTCCACCGAGGCCATCTCCCGCTATTCCTCTGTGAAGATCTCCGCTTTGGAGGACCGGATCTTCGACGTGTCCGACATGAACGAAAAGCCCACCCCCCAGGAGATGTTCTCCAATTACGCCATCCTGGGCCGGTATGTGCTCACCCCCCAGATCTTCGACATTCTGGAGAACCTGAAGCCCGGCTACGGCGGCGAGATCCAGCTCACCGACGGTCTGCGGGAGCTCTGCCGCAAGAGCCGGATGGTAGCCGTGGACTTTGAGGGCCGCCGGTACGATACCGGCAACCTGTGCGGCTTCCTGGAGGCCACCATCGATTTCGCCCTGGAAAACAAGGCGACAGCCTCCTGGCTGAGCCATTTTATTAAGGAAAAGGCAGAGAGCCTGCGGTAATGTGTGGATTGCCGCCGCTGCTGTATACAACTTCTTTGGCCTGCGCCCTAAGGCGCAGGCCATTTTTATTTCGCTTCTCTTCCATCCTTGCCACATTGTTCCTGATGTACTATAATAATGGAAACGTCTGTCGGCCGCTGCCACAAATCAACTGCAACAGAGAGGAGTTTTGAGTATGGCAAGAACAACCTTCAGAATTGACTTTCATCAGCCTCCCCAGGTGGTAGACCAAATCGCACGCAATATCCTCATTGCCGATGATTACCGGGAGATCGACTATAACCGGGAAGTGGTGTGGAAAAAGGGAACCGGCCTTATGACCGCCATGCACTACATCAAGCTCGAGTACCAGGGTAATACACTGGTGGTATCCGGCTGGGTACAGATGGGCGTCGGCTCCGTGGGCGGAAAGGAGCGGGACCTGGAAGGCATTACCGCCTCCATCCCCAAAAAGTCGGTCAAGAAAACCATAGAGAAGCTGAGATCCGCTATTCAGCAATAAAATTTCCTTTATAACTTAAGAACCAGGCCAGTTGTCGCTGGTCTGGTTCTTTTTATGCGCAAAGTCGGGTTTCAAATTTTCTGAAAAAAAGATCGCAAAAAAATAAAACCGCGCCCCTCCTCCAATGCTCTTACTGTCGTGAGCGGCAAGCTCGCACAGGCTGGAGCGGCGGAGGCGCAGGCGCTTCCTTTCCGTGGGATCTGGTTGCCGGACCGGCAGAAGATTCAAACAAACTGACTGCCTTGCCCTCCGCCGCCGGCATCTTCCTGTACCGCAGCGCTACCTAAAAAAGAAAGAGAGGAATTTTGATGAAACGGATCCAGTTGCCCAAAAAGCTGCTCTCCGCCCTCTGCGCGGCGGCCCTCCTGACAGGGGCCATGCCCGGAGCGCTGGCAGCTGAAAGCACTCAGCAAGTTTCCATCCAGCAGCAGAGCATTGCGGTTGCCCGCTATTTGACACCAGAATAAACCAGTCCATTTTACAGCATAGACACATTGGAACCATCTTCCTCCGTATGCAATATCTTCCGTTTATTTAAAGATATTAATTTAGGGCCTGCCGCAAGAAATGCGGCAGGCCCTGAACCATGGGCAGCATTCCGTTATCAGGCCGGGACTTACCCCTCACAGGGTTGCTGCCGGCCGGTGTGGTCGATGGTATAGTCTGTGCCGCAGGTGCCTGGCAGGATGATCTGGGAGATGGGCACAAATGTGTACCCCTCCTGAAGCAGGGACTGGATGATCCCGGGCAGGGCCTCTGGCGTGTGGATGGCCGCATTGTGGAAGAGCACGATAGACCCCGGGCACACCCGGCTCACCACCCGCTGGGTGATCTCGTCCGCCGGGATCTCCTTCCAGTCCAGGCTGTCCACATCCCACTGGATGGGTTCCATACCCATGGAGCGGATGGCGGCAATCACATGGTCGTCATACTCCCCGTAGGGACAGCGGATCAGGGTAGGCCGTACGCCGGTGATGGCTTCGATCTTGTCGTTGCAGGCCGACACGTCGGCAATGATTTCCTCCGTGGACAGGCTGTTGTAGTGGGCGTGGGTGTTGGAGTGGTTCATGATCTCATGACCGGCCTCGTGGAGCGCTTTCACCGACTCCGGGTATTTGTCCACCCACTCCCCTACCACAAAAAAGGTGGCCTTGATCTGGTATTGGCCCAGAATATCGATAAGCTGCTGGGTGTCCTCATTTCCCCAGGCCGCGTCGAAGGAGATAGCCACCATCTTCTGATCCCGCTGGACGCAGTAGATGGGCAGCTGCCGTTTGGTAGCCGCCGCGCTTACCACCTCCGGATAATTGACGATGTAGAACATGGCGGCGGCCGCCAACACACAGGCCAGCACCGCCAGCAGCTTTCGCCGCAGCAAAATGATCTTCATTCCCGTACCTCCTACCATTTGATTGGTACAGACTATGACAAGATCTTCCGGTTCAGAATCGGCAGACAGCCCCCCGGCCTCTTTTACAGCGCATTGGAAATACTACCTAATTCCCCTTACTCTATCATCACGTTCTTTTGTGAAAGTTCACTTATACACCGCGACAAAATATACCCGATCTTTTTGTGCAATTTGGAACTGTCTTTCTGTATTTAGAATGCGCCTGGGAGGAAATCCTCCCTTTTTATTTGGTCTCATTTCTATATTTAAAATCCTCTTTTAAATATCCATTTTCTAGAATAATCCGGTATCTTTTCTCACTTGAAATCAATTTCGGGAGAGTGTGCCATGCAATTAGAAAACCAGATATAAATACAATTTTCCATATATAGAATCCCATGCGAAGGAGGTTTCTGTATGCATTGGGGCAAGGAACTGCACGAAATGATGCGGATGTACAGCTCCATGAAGGCGCTGCAGCTGCTGGTTGCTCTGGCTGAAAGCGAGGAAGAGGTTCCCCTGGCCAAGCTGTCCGCCATGACCGGTATTCCGCCCAGCTCCACCCACCGCATCCTCCAGGAGATGCAGCACTGCGGCTTTGTAATAAAGGATGACGCCCGGAAATGTTACCGTGTGGGCTTCGAGGCCCGTCTGCTGGCCCTTCAGCTGCAAAAGACCAACTTCCTCTATGAGGCGGCCAAGGCGGAGATGACCTATCTGAACAACCTGAGTCTGGAGACCATCCACCTGATTGGAGAAGAGGACCGGGAGGCGGTCTATCTGGCCAAACTGGGTGCCAAGAACTCGGTGGGCCTCCACTCCGCCGTTGGCAAGCGCATTCCTCTTCACTGCACCAGCGGCGGCAAGGCCCTGCTGGCCTGGAAGTCGGAGAGTTGGCTGAAAAACTATCTGGAGCACACCGAACTGACCCGGTACACCTCCAAGACCCTGGCCGATCCGGAGAGTCTCCTGCGGGAGCTGGAGGTCATCCGGATTCAGGGTTACGCCGTGGACAACCACGAACACCACACCGACGTGGTCTGCATCGCCGCTCCTATTTTCGATGTGGACAACCAGGCGCCGGCCGCCATCAGCATTGCCGCGCCCGACTACCGCTTTTCACTGGAAAAGGCCCTCTCCTACGGCAGGGAGCTGCTCCAGTGCGCGGCCCGAATCACCGAAAAGCTGGGATGCAGCTATCCCATCCAGCTTTCCAAATCATCCTGATACAAGGAGGCAGCTTCCATGGAAGAGACACTGGATCTCATTTATAAAGATCCCGAGTATCCCAGTTCCAAGGTGGTAAACGGTCTGAGTATGGCAGGCCCCCGGGCCCATCTGCGGGGCATGGGGCTGGACAATGAGGACCTGTCCAAGCCCTTCATCGGCGTCATCAACACCTATAACGAGATGCACCCCGGCCACGTCCATCTGGACCGGCTGGGCAAGCTGGTGCGGGACGGCGTTCTGGAGGCGGGGGGCATCCCCTTCGAGGTCAACACCATCTCCATCTGCGACGGCTTCTCCCAGGGCCACGTGGGTATGTGCAGCGTACTGCCCAGCCGGAAGATTATTGCCGACTCCATCGACGTGTACGCCGCCGGCCATCAGCTGGACGGCCTGGTGCTCATCGGCGGCTGTGACAAGATCGTGCCCGCCATGCTGATGGCGGCCCTGCGGGTCAACCTGCCCACGGTCATCGTCACCGGCGGCCCCATGATGCCCGCCGTCTACAAGGGCCGCACCTACGCCACCTACGAGCTCAAGGAGATGGCCGGTAAGCTCACCCGCGGGGAGCTCTCCCGTCAGGAATATGAGTACATGGAGGGGCTCATGTCTCCCACCCCCGGCTCCTGTGCCATGATGGGCACGGCCAACACCATGTCGGTGGTAGCGGAGGCCCTGGGCCTCACCCTTCCGGGCAGCGCCTGCGCCCACGCCGTCAGCGGCAAGAAAAACCGGGTGGCCAAACTCAGCGGCAAGGCCATCGTACGTCTGGTGGAGAAGAATATCCGCCCCCGGGACATCGTGACCCAGAAGATGCTGGAGCTGGCCGTGCGGGTGGGTCTGAGCGTGGGCGGCTCCACCAACATGACCCTGCATATGCCCGCCATCGCCCATGAGGCAGGCCTGTCCATGACATTGGAGGACATGGGCCGCCTGTCCGCCGACACCCCCTATCTGGCCAAGATCAAGCCCTCCGGCACCCACACCATGCTGGACCTGGATCAGGCCGGCGGCGTGGGCGCGGTGATGCGGGAGCTGGACGGGCTTATCGATCTGGACCAGATGACGGTCAACGGACGCACCCACCGCCAGAACGTGGCGGATGTGGTAGAACACAACCCGGAGGTCATCCATCCGGTGGATCAGGCCTACAGCGACCACGGTTCCATCACCGTACTCAAGGGCAACCTGGCCCCCGACGGCGCTGTGATCAAGCAGTCCGCCGTGGCACCCCAGATGCGCAAGCACAGTGGCCCGGCCCACTGCTTCGAGTGTGAGGAGGATGCCGTCAAGGCCATCTACGGCGGCAGCATCCAGCACGGTGAGGTCATCGTCATCCGCAACGAGGGCCCCCAGGGCGGCCCCGGTATGCGGGAGATGCTCACCGCCACCGCCGCGCTGGTGGGCATGGGCTTTTCCGAGTCGGTGGCCCTGGTCACCGACGGGCGCTTCTCCGGCGCCACCCGCGGTCCCTGCATTGGCCACGTCTCTCCCGAGACCTCCCGCCGGGGCCCCATCGCGGCAGTCCGGGACGGCGATATCATTGAGATCGACATCGACGCCGGTACCCTCTCCGTCCGTCTCAGTGACGACGAGCTGGCCGCCCGTCTGGCCGCTCTTCCCCCCCACCAGCCCAAGGTCACCGAGGGGTATCTGTCCCGTTACGCCAAACACGTGGAGCCGGCCGCTAAAGGCGCCATTCTGGACTAAGCCCCGATCTCTCACCGCATCAAGGAAAGGAGGCGGTCTCCGTGTCACAGTCCCCCAGCCTGCGGGGCGTCTCGGCCCCACAGCTCACCCCATTTCACACGGACGGCAGCGTCAACTACGAGGAATACACCAAACTCACCCAATTTATCACCAAGGCCGGTATCCGGGGCGTGTTCGTCTACGGCACCTCGGGAGAATTCATCAACCTGACCCTGGAGGAGCGGAAAAAGCTGCTCACCGCGGCCATTAAAGGGGCCGCTGACGACACCTTTATCCTCTTCAACACCACCGCCATGGACAAGGCCGATATGGCCGACCTGTTTGCCTGGGCCAGAAGCGAGGGGGCTCACGCGGCCTCCGTCACAGCCCCCTACTACCACCCCTACGATGAGGCGGCCCTGGTCTCCTACTTCCAGGAGGCCGCCAAGCTGTCCGGTTCCCTGCCTCTCTACCTCTATAACATCCCCGGCATGACCCACAACCCCATCACCCCCCGGGTGGTGCAGCAGGTGTGCGACACCTGCCCCAATGTGGTGGGCCTGAAGGACAGCAGCATGGACTTCATCACCTTCCAGGAGTTCCAGTGTCTGGATCTGCCCCAGGGCTTTGAGCTGATCACCGGCAACGACGCCCAGGTGCTGCCCGTCCTGCAGTCGGGCGGCGACGGCGGCATCGTGGCCATGGCCGCGGTATTCCCCGCCCTGTGCCAGCAGCTCTGGGATCACTACCAGGCCGGCCGTCTGGACCAGGCCCGCCAGGTCCAGAAACAGCTGCTCCAGCTCCGGGGGCTGGTCCGCAAGGTCATGCCCATTATGTCCCACAAGAAGATGCTGGAGATGCAGGGCTTCCACATGGGTCCCCCCCGCTTCCCCTTCCGCGCCCTCACTCCTGAGGAGGAGGCTGTGGTGGAGAACGGCGTGCGGTCCATTCTGGGCGACTGCCTATGACCAGCTTTGGCTTTCGCTGGTACGGTCCATCGGATGCCATCACCCTGGACCACATCCGGGAGATTCCGCCGGTGACCGAGGTGGTGACCTCCCTCTACCACATCCCCGCCGGTGAGCTGTGGCCGGAGGAGGAGCTGCTGGAGCGCTACCGCCAGCTGGGGCGGGAGGGAATGTGGCAAAACCTGCGCTACTTCCTCCAGGCCGTGGTCCCTGAGGCCCAGCGGCTGGGCATCCGGCTGGCCATCCACCCCGACGACCCGCCGCTGCCGGTGTTCGGCCTGCCCCGTATCGTCTCCACCCTGGAGGACCTGCTGGAGATCTGCCGTATCGTGGATCTGCCCGCCAACGGCGTGACCCTGTGTACAGGCTCCCTGGGCAGCAGTCCCCAAAACGATGTGTGCGCCATCGCTCAGGCGCTTTGCAGCCGGGGACAGGTCCCCTTCGTCCACGCCCGCAACGTGGCTCTGGACGGGCCTCAGTCCTTCCATGAGAGCGGTCATCTCAGCGCCTCCGGCCACATCGACATGGCCGCCCTCTTCCGTATCCTTCGGGAAAACGGGTTTGACGGCGTCATCCGCCCGGACCACGGTCGAATGGTGTGGGGCGAACAGGGCCGCCCCGGCTACGGTCTGTACGACCGGGCTATGGGGGTGTGTTACCTGAGTGGACTGTGGGAGGCCATCTGCAAACTTTTGTAATCCCGCCGCAGACGCGGTAAAACGATATTCAAACTACACAGAAAAGAGGATGAATCACATGAAAAAAAGGAAAATCGCTGCTCTGACCCTTTCTCTTGCTCTTGCCCTTCCTCTGGCCGCCTGTGGACAGTCCGGCGGCGGCACCACGGAAACCAACTCCGGCGGCGGCTCTGCCGACAACTACCCCAGCAGCACCATTACCATTGTCTGCCCCTGGGATGCCGGCGGCACCTCCGACGGTCTGTGCCGTATCGTCTCTGAGATCGGCGCCGGCAGCGATTACTTCGGCGTGAACATGGTGGTACAGAACAGCGGCGGCGCCGGCGGCACCGTGGCTACCACCGAGTTCAAGAACACCGCCGGCGACGGCTACACCCTGTGCCAGGAGGCCATCGGCGTGTTTACCCTCCAGCCCTACGTCCGCGATGTGGACTACACCATCGACGACTTCATCCCCGTGGCCGCCCTGTCCAACGAGCCCATCATCATGATCGCCGGCAAGAACTCCGGTATCACCAGCATCGAGGACCTGCTGGCCAAGGACGCCGTGACCTACGGCTTCTCCGGCAGCGGCAGCCTGATGGAGTTCTCCCAGAAGCAGTTCTTCAGCATGACCGACGTGGAGGCCACCGGTATCTCCTATGACGGCAGCTCTCCCACCATCGCGGCCCTGCTGGGCGGCCACATTGACGTGTGCGTAGGCCACCCCGGCGAGGTCATGCAGTATGTGGAGTCCGGCGACGCTGTGGCTCTGGGCATCTTCAACGACGAGCGGGATCCCCGCGACAACCTGAAGGACATCCCCACCTTTAAGGAGATGGGCTATGACGTGACCATGAGCGTGTGGACGTTCCTCATGGTGCCCGCCAGCACCCCCGACGAGATCGTGACCAAGATCACCGAGACCCTCAACGCTATCACCGCCACCGACGAGTACAAGGAGTTCTGCGACGCCAACCAGCTGCTGCCCCTGACCATGACCACCGATGAGATGGTTCAGCGGATCAAGGACGAGGCCGCCGTCAACCAGGCTCTGCTGGCCGGTGAGTCCTAATCCTCCCTTGTTTTCCACCTCTTCCACGGGGAGCGGGCCTGGCCCGCTCCCCATGAAAGGAATCCAGCAAAAGGAGAACTTCTATGAGCCAATATAAGAAAGATCTGATCGCTTCCTTTGTTTTTCTGATCTTTGGCGCGTTTGTGCTGATCTCCGTTCCACTGACCATTGATGATCCCGGCGTATCCGTGATGGGCCCCCGGGTCTTCCCCTATTTCATCGGAACCTGCATGGTACTCCTCAGTCTGGCCCTGCTGGCCATTACCCTGGTCAAGCATCGCAAGGCCGCAGGAAGCGACACCAAAACCACCTATACCACCGACGAGGAGCGTAAAACCGCGCTTCGGGATGAGCTTCGTGCCATTGCCCTGGCAGTCATTATTCTGGTCTATTCCGCCGTATTTGAGTTCCTGGGCTATTTCCCCTCCACCCTCCTGGCCGCCACGGCCATTCTGCTGCTGTTCCGGGTCAAAAAGATCTGGGCTTACCCCATTGTCTATGTGGTGGCTGTGGCCATTTGGGCCGGATTTACCTTCCTACTGTCTGTCCGGCTGCCATAAAGGAGGTATGATTCTGTGTATTTGGAAGTTTTAAGCAGTCTCTTCACCCTGGAGAATCTGCTGTGGATCAATGTGGGCCTGGCAGGCGGTATCGTGGTGGGCGCGCTGCCCGGCCTGACCGGCACCATGGCCATGGCCCTGCTGCTCCCTCTGACCTACGGCCTGGCCTCCATCCCCGGCGTGATGCTGCTGCTGGGCGTGTACTGCGGCAGTATTTACGGCGGCTCCATCACCGCCATCCTCATCAACACCCCCGGTACCCCCGCGTCGGCGGCCACCTCTCTGGACGGCTATCCCATGGCACAGAAGGGCCACGGCCTGAAGGCCCTTCATGACGCACTGGCAGCCTCCACCATCGGCGGTCTGTTCAGCTGTATAGTTCTCATCTTCGCCGCGCCCCCCATCGCCAGCTTTGCCCTGCGCTTCGGGCCCTCGGAGTATTTTGCCCTCTCCCTCTTCGGTCTGACTATCATCGCCAGCGTAGGCGGCAAGTCTCAGATCAAGGGCCTGCTGATGGGCTTTGTGGGTCTGCTGATTTCCTGTATCGGTATCGATCCCATGGACGGCGTCAGCCGGTTCACCTTCGGCATCAACCGGATGGCCGGCGGCATCGACACCATTCCTGTGCTCATCGGCCTGTTTGCCATTACCGAACTGATGGCCAAGGCGCGGGATATGAACAAGGATGCCGGCAAGGCAGTTAAGGTAGAAAAAGAAAAGGTCTCCTTCCTGGATGTCCTCAAATATAAAATGGTACTGCTCAAGTCCAGCATCCTGGGCGTGTTTATCGGCGCGGTGCCCGGCACCGGCGCCGCCATCTCCTCCTTCCTGGCCTACAACGAGACCAAGCGCACCTCCAAGCATCCCGAGGAGTACGGCCACGGCTCCGAGGAGGCCGTGGTGGCTTCCGAGTCGGCCAACAACGCCGTCACCGGCGCTACCCTCATCCCACTGCTCACCCTGGGCATCCCCGGCGACACCAACACCGCCGTTTTGCTGGGCGCGCTGACCATGCAGGGTATTGCCGCCGGTCCCCAGCTCTTCACCCAGCACAGCGAATGGGTCTACACCATCATGCTGGGCCTCATCATCGTGAACATCTTCATGTACCTCCAGGGCCGGGCCTTTATCCGGGGCTTTGTCAACATCACCCGGGTCCCCACCAGCACCCTGGTGCCCATTCTGGTGGTCCTGTGCGTCATCGGCACCTTTGCCATCGACTACTCCGCCTTCAACGCCATCTTCATGGTGGGCGTGGGTATCTTCGGGTACTTTATGACCAAGCTGGATATGCCCATGACTCCCATGGTCATCGGCCTGGTGCTGGGCAAGCTGTGCGAGTCCAACCTGCGCCGCGCCCTCATCGTGTCCAAGGGCAGCTGGGGCACCTTCTTCACCTCTCCCATCAGCTGCTTCTTCATTCTGCTGTCTGTATTTATGCTGCTGTTCCCCTACGTTAAGAAAAAGCTGGCTGCCCGCAAGGCGGCGCAATAAGGAGGTCATCTCGTGCGCAGTGGAACCCTCATCCAACTCTGCGCGGGAAGATACTACCAGGGAAGCGGCGTCCTCTCTCATCTGGGGGAGGACGCCGCTTTACTTGGCACCCGTGTATGGATCCTGGCCGACTGTCAGGTGTGGCCCAAGGTGGAGCAGGCGGTCACTGACCTTCTGGCCCGGCATGGAATCACCTGGCAGGTCCATCTCTTTTCCGGCGGCTGCTGCCCCGCCAATTACCGGGCAGCGGCGGAGGCCGGTCGGGCTTTTGGCGCGGACGCCGTCATCGGCGTGGGCGGCGGCCGGGCTCTTGACGCCGCCAAGATCGCCGCCGACCTGATGGAGGTGCGGGTCATTACCGTCCCCACCTCGGCGGCCACCTGTGCCGCCTCCGCCTGGCTGGCGGTGGAATACACCGACCAGGGGGCCTTTGTGGGCAACTACTGGTCCCGCTATCCCCCTTCGCCGTGGTGGCCGACCTGGACATTCTGGTCCGGGACTGCCCGCCCATATACAACATCATCGGCTTTTTGGATGCCATGGCCAAATACCCCGAGATCAGCTACAACATCCTCCACTCCGGCCAGTGGGAGCAGAACGCCTTCTCCCACAGCGCCCGCCTGCTGGCCCGCAGCACCTATGACCTGCTGCTCGCCTCCGGCGGAGCGGTGTATGAAGCTCTGGAGCAGGGCCGGGAGGACCCCATGACGGAGGACTGCATCTGTGCCGCCCTCCAGCTCACCGGACTGATCTCCGCCATGGCCTGCGGCGGCAAACAGGCCGCCATCAGCCACTCCCTGTACAGCTACTTCTGCACCTGCCGCCCGGAGATCCGCTCCCGGTTCCTCCACGGGGAGCTGGTGGGGGCCAGCCTAGTCTACCAGCTGGCTGTCAACGGCGCCCCCCGGACGGAGCAGGAGGCTCTGGACCGGTTCCTGCGGCGGTTTGAACTGCCCGCCTGTCTGGAGGAGCTGGGCCTGGCCGATACCCCGGAGGAGCGGGACGCCCTCTTTGCCTTCCTGGCGGAACATATGCCTGTCACCGATCCCCAGGAACTGGAGCGGCTGCAGGCCCAGGCCCCGCTGCTCTTCCACGGTCTGAAATAATCCAAACCCATCTGCATCAATAAGGAGATCATCTATGAAGCTTGATTTTGAATACGGCCACGGCCTGATGAGCGCCAACCTGCCCGACAATACCGACGTGTTCATCCCGGGCACCACCGTGCCCGACCCTGAGTGCCTGCCCCAGGACTGGGACAGCCTGTACAACGCCACCCTGGAGTCCATCCGTAACCCCATGGGTATGCCCCCCCTGAAGGAGCTGGCCGGCCCCGGCAAGACCGTGGTCTTTGTTATCCCCGACATTGTGAAGGGCGGTAACCAGCCCACCTCCCACCGGAAGGTGTCCATCCGGGCCTGCCTGGATGAGCTGTACGCCGCCGGCGTGGAGAAGAAGGACATCCTGTTCATGTTCTCCAACGGCCTGCATCCCCGTGCCACCGTGTCCGAGATGAAGCAGATCCTGGGCGAGGAGCTGTTCAACGAGTTCTATTGGACCAACCAGATCACCAGCCATGACTCCGAGGACTACGAGCACATGGTGGACCTGGGCACCACCAAGCGGGGCGACCCCGTGCTGATGAACAAGTATGTCTTTGACTGCGACATTCCCATCCTCATCGGCCATACCCAGGGCAACCCCTACGGCGGCTACTCCGGCGGCTACAAGCACTGCGCCACCGGCATCACCCACTGGCGGAGCATCGCCAGCCACCATGTGCCCAAGGTCATGCACCGGGACGACTTCACCCCCGTGTCCGGCCACTCCCTGATGCGCACCAAGTTCGACGAGATCGGTATGCA
>NZ_NFHC01000033.1:0-25394 GCF_002161245.1 Flavonifractor sp. An9 | reverse complement strand
CCACCACCCTGAACACCTACACCCACGTCACCGATGCCATGCGGCAGAACGCGGCGGACAAGATCGACCAAGGAATCGGGAGAGCCGAACCGAAACCCAGGCAGGAAGCGGCACCCCAGAAACCAGCCCCCAGCACCTTCCAGGCCCACAAGGGACAGCGGCGCAAACCGGGCACCGGCTGTGTCAGCCAAATCAACGACCACCTGTGGGAGGGCCGTTACTCCCCCATCTTCAATGGCCAGCGCATGGCCCGGAATGTCTACGCGAAAACGGAAGCCGAGTGTGAGAAAAAGCTGGCAGAACTGATCTGGGAAATGAAGGCGGAGATCGCCGCCGGAAAAGAGCAGGCGAAGCAACAAAAACCGGCAAGTTGAACAAACAGGCCTCCGAGGGCAAAGCGCCCCCGGAGGCCCGTCTTTTTCCTGTCTGTGGCTGGTTCTGTGGTCAATAGCAAATGGAAAAATTTAATATTTCAAAAATTGTTGCGAATTTTAGAAGAAAAGGCCGCTTTTCAAAAGAAAAGCGACCTTCTTGTGGAGCTGCTATCCGGATTTGAACCGGAGACCTCATCCTTACCAAAGGTGATTTTGCACAAAAAGCACAAATAAATATTATATAAATTATACAAGGCGGCATACATCCGGCGGCTGTGCGGTTCTCGTCATCCTACGCCCCGCAGGCGTAAAAGCGACGCAATTCCCACGGGGACAAGGCGGCAAGCCACCACCAGCCCCCCGGCGGGGAATTGCATGGAGCGGAACCCACCTCTGACCCCGCCTTGCTCCCATCTTCGACACGCACCCCGGCCCCATCCGTGGCGGGCCACCCACGCCGCCGATACGCAATGCACACCCTCTGAACAACAAAAAAGCGGCCTCGGGCTGGAAAAGTCCGAAAAAACCGCTTGCGCGCCGTCACAGATTGCAGTACAATACAAACAAGGCGAATAATAAGGGCAGGACGTGAGGTGCTGGAACACCCCACGCCCCTATGCAGGAGATCAGACCTCCCACACAGCAAGATAACTTGCGCCACGCTCATTATACCGATTATTTCGTTGTTTTACAAGGGTAATCTCCATGGGCTTGTGTGCTTTCGGGCTGTGCAGGGACATACATACCTGCACGGCCCTTTTATTCGCCCCGCAGGAAGTGCCCACGGGGGCCGGGAAGTCCCACCCCCACGGGCCGCTCTGCTGGGGGAACCTTGGCACACAAGCCCATTTGTTTCTTATTATACTTACTATATAAGGAGGAAGAAACCACCCATGAAAAAATGGCGAAAAGCGTTATCTGTTGCCCTCGCGTCTGCTCTGCTGATTCCCGCCCTTACTGTCACCGCTTTCGGTTCCGCACTCGGTCGCAACGGCAACCTGTATGAAGGTTACATCAAGGGTAACACGACCCTCGGTGGCAACCTGACCCTGACCGACCCTGCGGCCCGTGACCTGTACAATGACCTCATCTTCACAGCCGGGGCACCCGGTTCCGCATCTGGAAGCGGTTACGGTTCGTTCTACACCGGCATCCGAGCCACCGGCGCATATGCCATCATCAACGGCGTTGATGACACTATCACAGGCGGCACCGGAGAAACTCATACGCTCGACGAACTCCGTCCCATTGGGAACATCAAATGGGTACTCCATAACGGCGTCCTTGTCGTAACCAACGACTGGACTGACGCAGAAGTCGAAGCCAAAATTGACCGCAACAGCGACAAAGCCTCGCAGTTCAACGCGCGTCAGAGTATGACTGAAATGAACTTCTTAAACTTTGCGCACTCTCAGTTGGAAATCACTCCGTTCAGAAACAACTCCAACATCGAGACCGTCATCATCGGCGACAATATCGACTACAATGCGGTAAATGCCCTGTTCGTGGGCTGTGACAATTTGCGCAACATCATCTGCCTCGACAGTGGGTTCAATAAAATCATCGAGGACAGCGACCTTGATTACGCAATCGTCTGCGCCGGTGAAACCAGCGGTGAATTTTATGGTAGCACCACAAATGCATCCGTTTCGGACACAGCCGATAAAATCGCATACCTGAGCAGTAACGACCGCTTGGATTTCACCGAGTACACCCCTGCCAACAAGGGTAGCGTAAGCATCGGTATGCCCACATTCACATTCCGTCCTAACACCCTTATCAAAGATGTGCCCGTATGGCCTGATGCATCCACCGTTGCGTCCCAGTACGCTACGGCCAAGTCCTATGTGCAGGCTATGAACCTGCCCGATTGGGCGCTGGCGTACCTGCCCGTCGAGATGGGCGGCACTGAAACTGCCCGCACCGTTGACGATGTGTTCAACTTCGAAAGCGCTACGCTCAAATCCAACTGGAGCGACAGCACCGGGACGGTCACGGAAACCCCCGTGACCGAACCCGAGACCCCTGTTGCCACCAGCGTCACTTACAGCAACTGGGCCGCTGAGGACATCATCAATGCCATCAGCATGGGCTACCTCGATGACGACCCTGATGCCTTTGGTTATCAGCCTGCCGTCACCGACCTGCTCGGAAGCGACTACACCCGTGCCATCACCCGTGGACAGTTTGCGGCGCTGGCAATCCGGTATTACGAGACCCTGATGAGCGACATCACCGGCGAGGACTACACCATCCCCGTTGCCACCGGCGATGATGTGTTCGCGGACTGCTCCAACAACGAGAACATGGCCAAGGCGTTCAATCTCGGGATTTTGGGCGGATACAACTCCGCTCCCGACCGCTCCGGCGTGTATGTCGGCCCCAATGACAACATCACCCGTGAGCAGGCGGCCACCATGCTGACCCGGCTCATGGAATGCCTCATTAACGACTTTGATGCCATTGGCCGCACCGGGTGGACTGTCTGGTATGCCAACAGCCTGCCCTTTACCGACACAATCAGTGACTGGGCACTCGATGGTGTCCGTGCCGTATACGGCGTCGGCGCCATGACCGGGACAACCAGCACGACCTTCAGCGCGAAATCCCCGTACACCATCGAACAGAGCATCGTAACCATCATGCGCATCGACAACAACTGGGCCCGTGCAGGCCGTGGATAAGCTCCGGCCCTCCCTAAGTTCGCGTTGCATTATAATATAGTAATCCCCCGTGTGCTACTATGGCACACGGGGGATTATTCAATATTTATGGTTTTTGCGGAAGAATAAGCAACTATTTTGTCTATTATTTTTTCAATTTGTGACAAAAATAACTTTTTCAAGTATTTCCCAATTTCCCCCAAAAAAGACTGTGGCATATATGCCGCAGTTTTATTTTTCCAAATTTTCAAATTGCACTTTTTCTGATAAAAAAGTTATAAAAACAACCATTTTTACAATTTTGAGAAACAAAAAATGTGCGTTATACTGAATGTAGAAAGGAGGTGAGTGTCATGAATCCCGATAATAATAGTAGCGCATCCCCCCTGTCCACCAATGATTTCCAGTGTATTCCCAATGTATTACGGTGCTGTTCCGAACAGTCCCATGCTTGTCCGTTTGCCACTACTTGCAATCCGCTCCGTGTGGAATATATGGAGCAGAAGCTGCGGAACGCCATCGCGTATCTTGACGGCTGGGCCAACGGCGCCTACATTGTTTCTATTGACTCCAATGATTTTGACGTGCTACGCCATCGTTACGACTTGCGGGCCGTCATCGCTGGTTTGAATGTCATTCTGCACGAGGCTTTGGGCCGTCCGCTGGGCGATTTGCCCCGCTGGCAGGACCAATATCCTGTGCATTTGCCTGACGATAAAAGCCGGAAAGGACGTGATTAAATGAGAGGCTTGTCAAAGTTTTTCGATACTCCGGCTTTCCTGCGTGGGAAGCGTTTAGAGGTGACCGGCGTATCGAAATGGCTCGATTATGATACCAAGGCTACTCTTGGTAGCAAGCTGGCTGTCATAATTACGGAGGACAATACTGTCTATCCCGTAAAAGACGGCGAGGTTATCAACAATAAGTATCAGCCCATCGCGGTGAAAGTACGCAAGACAGACCTGAATGTCCCCGTCGGTGCTGTCGTGGAACTGATTTCCCCCACTGGAACAGTGTACGGTCAGTACCACAATCAACTCAGTATTACCGCTGACGATGTTAAGGTCATCAGCGCGCCCAAGGGCTGATAATGCGCACCTATCGCCGTGAAGTCGGCCCGCTGGCCTATGCCGCCCCCGGCGTGATACTGCTTGTGGCTGGTAGTGCAGCCCTCCTGCTGGCGGGTGCGCTGGTCCTCGGATTCCGGGGGCTGGCTCCCGCCGTCAGCGGGCCGCTGGCTGAAATCGTGCGCATGGTGGGACAGGCCGCCGCCGTGGTCGCGTGTGTCGGCATCGGCGCGGTGATCGCGGCGGCGGCTGTCCATGTTCTCACGCCGGACCGCGCAAAAATCCGGCACAAGGTACGGCGGGCGCTGTGCCATCCCGCCCACGGCAACCCCCTTCACTTGCAGGAGGGGGAATTGCTTCCATCCATAAAGTGCAAAGAGACCCGGCCCGGCGTGTACGACCTGACGATTTCGGCGGGGGCCGTCACGGTGGAGACCATAGCCGGGGCCGCGTCTGCCATTTCTTCCGCGCTCAACGGGAGATATATAAGGTACGCTGTTACGCAGATGGACACCGGCGTGGCCTTTGACCGGGTGACGTTTCGCATTGAAGATGTGCTTGCTGACCGCAGTTTGACATTTGAAAAGGTGGAAGATATGCGGCCCCGTGGCCCGACCAAGCTGCAGGTGCAGGCCGGGACGGAAATTGACCTGACTACTTCCGGCAGTATGCTGGTGGCTGGAAAGACGCGCTCCGGCAAAACCACGGGCATTATTGCCATATTGTTGCAGGCCCTACAATGCGGACGCGACGAGTACGGCAGCGAGGTCATCATCATCGACCCCAAGCGGGCCGAACTGTCCCGGCTTCCCTATGTGGTCGCGCTGGACGAGGACGGCGAGGCAAGGGGTATTTTAGATGCGCTAAAACGGTTTTCTGATACCATTGTAACCCGCCAAGCCGTCCTAAATAACCTGTCGGAACAGGTGGGCGACGCCGTGAAATGGTGGGACGCCGGTATGCATCCGTCGTTTCTGTTTGTTGACGAGTTTGTGTCACTAAAGTCGATTTTCCCCGCAAAGCCCGCAAAGGATGACCCGGACTATTGCCTTGCCGCCTTTGACGGCATTATCAAGCGTATTGTCACCATGGGCGCGTCTGCTGGCTGTTATGTGATTATATCCATAGCCGAGGCATCCGTGCAGGAGGGCGGACTTCCGGCCATGCTGCGGTCGGCTATGTCTACCCGGATATTGTTCCGTCCTACACGGTCGGAGGGCCTTTTGATGTGGGACAAGACCAAGTTGGACACAATGCCCGAGCGCGTGTACGGCCCCGGCGATGCATGGTTTAGTAGCACGGACGGAGAGCATGACGCCGTGTCTTATGTGCATTTCCCCGTCATGCGCTTTAAGGTATATGCAGAGTTGGGACGGCTCTTGACCCTGTATTATGCGGATTCCCCGGCAGAGGCACCGCCCCCGCCGTGTGAAACATAGGCGGGGGCGGTGTCAAGTGTCAAGTGACCCTAAACCATTGATATGGCCGGGCTTGGGGCTCGTTACAAGCCCGGCCATATCACAGTGTCAAAGTGTCAAAAATCGCAGGTCAAAGGAGGTAAGCACGATATGGGCAAAACAATCCGATGCAAAAATATGATGTATGTCCAGCAAGTGAAGCACCTCCCCGCCAAAATCGCGGACAAGGACAAGATGATAGCCGTTATCGAAAACGAGCTAAAGCCACAGAGGTATGCCATCATCCTGCATGACAAGGACACCAATAAGGACGGCACACCCGAAGCCCCCGGCTATCATGTCATGCTTTGCTTTGAAAATGCCCGTAGTATCGCCGCAACGGCAAAACATTTAGGCGATAACCCGCAATACATTACCAAGTGGAATGGAGACGTGAATAATGGTTTTGCGTATCTGCTCCATAGAACAAAAGCGGCTAAGGCAAAGGGCAAGCACCAATATGACCCCAGCGAAGTAGCGGCCAACTTTGACTTTGCCGGATTGCTGCAACAAATCGAGAATAAAGTCAACTTGAAGCAATACAAAGCGCAAGATGGCGTTAACTTTTCCATCGACGAACTATTAAATGCCTTATATGTCGGTATCATGTCCAAGGATGAAGTGGAAAAGCGTATGACCGGGGCACAGTATGGCCGATACCGGCGGCAAGTCGAGGATGTTTGGGCTAAACGGCTCCGCAACCTTGCCGACGAGTGGCGCAAGGAAATGATTGCGCAGGGCAAGCAGACGACCGTTATCTGGCTCTATGGAGAGGCAGGCACTGGCAAAACCCATATGGCCCGCACATTGGCGGAAAAGGCAAATCAGCCATTTTTTATGGCTGGTTCCAGCCGGGACATTTTTCAAAATTACAGCGGAGAGCACACCATTATACTTGACGAATTGCGCCCCAAAATCATGGCCTACCAAGATTTATTGCGGATTCTCGACCCGTTCAATATTAAAACCGGGGTGAATGCACCCGCGCGATATAACGACAAGGCCCTTGCCGCCGATTTAATCATCGTTACTTCTCCTTACTCGCCTTATAAGTTTTGGCTGGAGCAGTTTTCAACGTTAGTCAGGTATAATTTTGACGTGCGGAAAGCGTCCCTTGCCGAAGAAGGCGAAGATGACTTTGATCAGCTTGACCGCCGCATCGGCGTGACGATTTGTCTCGAGCAGGATTTTATTTATCAAATGAAATCAAACTAAAATGAAGTCTGGCATTATGAAATTGTTTCCTTGCGGACGCCAAACCCATATTCCGGGCAAAACAATCCTACATCGGCTCCCGATTCATCCGAGTTGTTCATAAGTCTATTCGAGTGACACTTCCGGCCCGTGTTGCAGTTGATGCAGTTGATGCAGTATTTTTTGCCTGCACAACGCGCGCATGGCACACTTTGGGAGTGTTTTTATTATGTTCTTTCTTCCCCTTGCGGATGATGTTTGCACCATCGTCAACGCCTCCGAGGTCATCCGGCTGGACCCCCAAAACTTTTTGCAAAATCCATTGTTCTCCGAACTGGAAAGCATCGAAGTTGGCGGAAAAGTGCTGATTTTTCAAGGGATTTTGGGCAATTTCATTGAAAAACTTGTGAAATCGTGCTATAATGATATTAGGGATTCGGGCGGCTCACCCCCTATGTCCCAAGAGCCGCGGCACCTTGACAACTGCATAGCACAGTCGGATTGTATGCCGTCTTTGGAAGGAGATTCCGGGATGGCTACAAAGCACAAAATCAATCAGTATATCACCATCAACGGCGTAAAGCGGTGGATTACTGCGGACACCATGCAGGAGTTCGCAGAAAAGGTAATAAAGCTGTCTGGCACGGCTCCAGAGCCGCAGAAACACCCGTTTGACGAGTACGCCTGGAACTGGTTTAACATTTATTCCAAGCCCACTGTGGCGACTGTGACGGCCACCACATACGAGCGTCAGCTGCGGGCCTATCTCGTCCCCGCTTTCCAAGGGCTGGCCGTCGAGGACATAGGCCCGGACGAGGTGCAACGCCTCTTTAACGGTATGAGCGGGGCCAAAACCACCAAGGACAAGGCCCGGATGGTCCTCAATCAAATTCTGGACGCCGCCGTGGAAGATAAGCTGATTTCCTCAAACCCACTAAAATCCCGCCGGGTGAAAATTACCGGCAAGGCAAGCAAGGCCACGCCGCCCTATACCGTAGAGCAGATGCGTTATCTGATTCAGCACATCGGGGATATTCAAAGTCCCGTTGACCGGGCGTATATGGCCTTACAAGCCCTCCACCCTCTCCGGCTGGAGGAAGTGCTGGGGCTGGCTCCCGAAGATATTGATTGCGATAACATGACAATCCATATCCGGCGGGCCGTGACCCATCCCACCCGAAACCAGCCGGAGGTCAAGGACACCAAAACGGAGAGCAGTCACCGCACAATCGGGCTGTCCTCCTTGGCTGTGCCTTACCTGCAACAGTTGGAAGCGGCGGGCGCATTTCTGTTTGGCGGGGACAAGCCCCTATCCTACACGCAAGTCCGCAAGATGTGTCAGCGCATCCAGCGTGATACCGGCTTCACGGAAAATATCACCCCGATTCGCTTCCGCACCACGGTCTTGACGGACCTATATGACCAGACCAAAGACATTAAACTGGCCCAAGCTGCAGCAGGGCATACCACGTCGGCTATGACCCTAAAATACTATGTAAAGGGCCGGGAAACTTCTTCCGAAGCGGTCGCCGCTGTTGACCGGCTTTACTCCGCATAGTTGGCGGTCAGTTGGAAAGGCAAAAAGCCGGGAGCCCTTGCGGCGCAACGGATTCCGGCCCATCAAAGGCCCGAAAAGTTGGTTTGTCAGTTGGAAAAGCCCCTATATTTTAGCTACGAGGTCTTTTCCCCGCTATCAAAAGGGCCAAAAAAGTTAATAAAGTCATAAGAAAACCGCCTAAATCCGAAGATTTAAGCGGTTTTTCTTGGAGCTGCTACCCAGATTTGAACTGGGGACCTCATCCTTACCAAGCGACCCCAGAACTTTTTTCTAACTATTTTTGTCGCTTTATGGCCATATCCACTCCAAACTGCTTGCTTTCCGTCACTCTTTGAGAACATGGTTTCCACCTGCTCCGCCGCTCTCTGTGGCAAGTTGTGTGGTCAAACCGTTGTGGCAGTAGGTTTAGCGATCTGGCGGTTTGCACAAATGTGGTCAGAGTGCGGTTTTCTGCGTCGCCGCAGTAATGCACCGGCCTGGTTTTGGCAAGTCACCACAGAACTGCTTTTGCGATGGTGTTAACAATGATAAGCGCTGTAAAAAACATTTTAATCCTCATCATTCGGCCGCGCTATACCCATTTTTATCTTGAAAAATTCGATTGCAAAGTTCATGAAGTTAGAAGCAAATCAATATATACGATACTACCTTCAAAAACATTCAAAAAGTTAAGAGTTCTCGAGGAAAATTTGAGAGTATAAAAAAATTCTTTAAAAAAACTGTCTCACGTATCATATCAATTAGCCTTTTCTCTGCACTTTTTTGAATGTTTAATTGATAAACAACTTGAGAGTATGTTTAAAGTTCTTTGTGGGTTGTTTAGTTTATTATCACCCAAGTGCTCACCTTAGTGAATTCCCAAAGTAGTCGCAATTCTGTCGCAATTATTTGCTGCTTAATTGTTGTCAAGACTTTGCAAACTATCTACCAGTCTTCATCTTCCCTTCGCAATACACCTTGTAGTGTACAACAAAGGTTACCTCCCACCCATCAAATAATTGCAATAATAAGTAGTCACATACCTACCGACAGTTTCTCCATAAAGTCATCATAAGATATCCATCGTACTCCCAGAGCCTCACACACATTTGGCAATTGTGCTGATCCTGCCTTATACTTTTCTTTGGTGACAACGATTGCTCCCAGTGCCTTCGCCTTTGTTGCCAAATACGCATCTGCAGCAGGCCTATTTTCGATAATATTCCTTCTGTGGATACTTTCACGCATTTTTGTGTCTTGAAATAAATCTCGGATATAGATTGATTCTACATTCGACGGGTTTAAGAATATTTCCCGCCGGTCATGTAGCCACTGATAATGCTCATTTTTCTCGTCATAGTGGCGAGTCAATTCATTATAACATTCATCAACCGAAAAAATAACCCCATCTTTGATTCCCTTTTCAAACCGTTCCCAAATCTCCTCGAATGTTTTTCCTCTCTTTGGGAAGTGCTCCAGCATTTCTCTAAAAATATTTGTATCCAGCAGGTAAATCATTACTTCACCCCCCGGAAATACACAGATTCCAGTTTAGGGAGATGATCCACTTTGCTATGAAGCATTTCACTGGCGCGATAACTATCTATTTTGCCGGAAAAATACTGGCTAAACACATCTCCAGTATACTTGGAACCAAGATAAGAAAGCTTGGTATAATAGTAATTTCCACCTGATCTTTCAGGCTTTTTTTGCTGATTACGAATTGCGTCACCATAAAAAGTTTCTTTTAGGGCGTTATAATCTGCCGGGGTGATGATTTTCATGGTGTACAACTTGTACATGATGGCTTCTTTGCTTACGGCATATAGTGAGGCTAAGTCAGCAATCCTCATCTCATCCAACGGCTGCTTTTTCAACTCCGTTTTAAAATCTTCCATGGGTACAAGAAACTCATTTGCAAATGAATCGCAGGCTTTTTCCACATGAGATTGCTGCTCATCCAGATAAATATAATAGTCATCCCTGATAATTTCTGCTCCACTGGTATTTGCAATCAAATGATACAATTCGTGAAACAGAGTAAAATTCTGTCGAGCAAAAGACATGGAGTTGTTGATCATAATGATGGGAAAGTAATCGTCGTTGAGACAAAGTCCTGAAACACTATTATCCTTAAATGCATCCTTGAAAACATAGATCCCTAACTCGTAAAATTTCTCCCGGAAAATTTCAAAGACGACCTTATCGCTGTGCCGCGCTTTTTGAGCGGAGATTGGAAAGTCCATCCGATCTCTAAAATACTGACAGAGGGCCTCTTGCTCTGTAGGAAAAGTATGCCTCAATGCCAAAACGCTTTGACGCACCCCATACAATTCCTGGAGATCCATCTGGTAGGAACGGGCGGTCTCGAATGCCTGAATGACCTGCCTGCTCAGGCGATTAGACACCTCCCCAGGCAAGGTACGCAAATCCCCCTTGACATTGTCGATCTGCGGCGGCTCGGGGAAGAAAAAGAGAGCGCTTGGCTTATGGAGTACCTCGCTGACCTTTTTGAGTTTGGCGTAGGTTGGAAACTCCTCGCCATTTTCCCAGCGCAGATACCGTGCCTCATCAACGCCAATAGCAGCAGCGGTCTCACCGGGCGTCATATTATAGTTTTCTCTGGCCCAACGCAGGATTTGGCCATTCACACCAGTCAATACCTCTGCCATTATGCTTGTCTCCTTCCCTTAAATTTCCTGTATGTATATTCTTTTAACCTAATCCTTGAAGGTACTGAACAATCAGTGCCGCTGTTACATTGGCTCCTCCAGCAATCAAAAAGTCCTTCAAGCCGCTTAGTGAAGCGCGAATAATTCCCATGGACTTTTTTTCAGCGATTTTGGTCTCTGCCTCGGAAATCAACTCCATTGCTCCCGTTCTATCCTCGGCAGATAACTGCTCCTTAGCAAGCGATTCTCTGATTTTTCCCATAAAAGAATTTGCATTTTCATAATTGAAAGAAAGTGTATTGTAATCCCCGGATACTACTTGTGATTGCTTGATATCCCCATTCACAACTGGTCCATAGTAATTGTTAATTGTTTGAGGGATTCTTTTTGCCATAACTGTTTCCTCCTGACTAAACTGCATACCCTCGCCCAAAATGCCTTCTCCTTCAAGCCGAATTGTCCATTCAAGCAAACAGTTCTTCACTTTTTCAATAATTGTCTTTAGCAGGTGAGTACTCACATGTAAGGCATACCGCATAGGAACTGGTGTACGGAATAAAGATGCGATAAGCTGCATTCGTTCTGCTGGAAATTCGATAAGAAAATTTGTTTCTATCGATTCATTGTATAACTCTTGGAGTTCTCCTATAGACTGCCAGAGTTTTTGCTCGCATATCATTCTCTCTATTTCACCGTCATTTAGTTGTGCAGATATCCATCCACGATACGGATTGAAAGCTTTCAGAGATCCCTTGACTGTTCGATAATCGGGAATCTCTGCAACATCATTAGGCGGATATCCATTTAGTTCCGATTGTATCCACCCGTCGAACTCTTTCAGATTTAACTTAGATGCAATCAGATGCGCTCGGCGCAAGGCATTCAAAATATCACAATTGGACTCCATTACCTCGGCTTGTAATATCAACACCAAACTGTTGCCCATAATCTCATCACCTCATTCCTCTCGGGCCTGGCCATTTATCAGCATGGGCAAGAGTCAGTCATGAATCATTTTCGGTTCATGGTTTTCTAATCTGGTCTTTATCTATGCATTATTCGTTCCAAAATCTACAAACGCGAACCACACATTCACTTTGTTTTCTCATATCCTAAAACACTTGCCGCTTCTGCCTAATTGTACTCTCCTTGTGAAAACTGCTGGTCACCAACTTACCTTGAAATATGCACACAAAGGCAAGTTTTTTCTGAAAGCGAATAATTATTCTTTTCAGCGTTTTTGCAACGGTGTCATCATTGATAGGCTCCCGTCCCTGCTCACTCCCCGAAGTAAGCATCCACCAACTCAGCGAGTGTCCCCTGCTTAGCCGCCTCCGCAGCATCCGCCTGGGCAAAATTGTGGTCGCTCTTTTGCAGCTCATCGTCAAATCCGAGGATATAATTTGTGGCGATCAAATAGATGATCCGTGTCGGGGCCATGCCGTAGACCTGTTTCTGCAAAATATGGCGGATGCGCGCTTTCCCGTCGGGGAATGCCGTCTTCAAGCCCTCACTCCGATAGAGACGCTTGACGATCTCCGTGATATAGAGCCCTGATTTCATGTACAGATCCGCAAAGGTCTTATCGGGATCATCAAAACACCCGGGATTATTTTCCTCCAGCTGATCCACCATCATTGACACCACCCATTTGGGGGTGAAAATCTGATTAGTCTTCTGCGGCGGAATGTAGTCAAAAATATCCTCATCCTGAGATTCATCGAAATAATTCGCAAGCTGCTGCTTCTTTTGCCAAAATTCCTCGATGGAGTCATTAAATACCACTTCGTCAAACAGATGGCCCTCAAAGTGCCGTGTCTCGCCCGTTTCGGGATCAACATAATCGCCGCCATCCCTCAGGAATCTGAAGTCATCCTCTGTGATCCCGGTCACCTCAAGGAACACATCATTCTCCGTATGTTCTTCAAAATTTTCCAAGGTAAGGTTACCATCGCCATAGGCCATGATGAAGCTGGGAATTGTGCGGGAGAATCCCCGCAGATGTGCCCGGACTTCTTCCTCAACGGAGCGTTTTTCCTGTTCTTCCTTATGACGCTCCAGCCGCTCAACGACTTCCTTCGGCTTTTCCGCGATTGTTTTCTCCACAGCCGTTTGAACCGTTGCCATGAGAGTTTGCATGGCGGTACTCATATCCGTTTGATACTCCGTCTCTGCCTGCTGAACCTCTTCCTCAGTCTCGGCCTCGCGGCGCTTATTTTCCAGGCGGGTTCGGGCCAGCTTCTCCTGCTGTGCATAGTCATTGTGGATCTCGTCAAAAGTCCGGTCGATCTCTTTCTCTATCTGGCGCTCCAATCTGCCCTGAGCACCTTTTTTGACGCCGTACTCTTCCATGGCTGGAGGCAGGATTTTCTCCTTGATATTGCTTTTTATCGTTCCCGCAATATTTTTTAGCTGCTCATGAACCTCTGTGTTCTTAGCGGTCGAGATCGCGGCAATCTGTTCTGTCATATCCTCTTTGATCTCCTCATAGATCTTCGGGCCAAACAGATCCTGTGTCCTTCCAATCACGATCTCCTGCGGTAGCTCGACTTCCCCGTTCTCGTCTACATGGACGGTATCCATCCCGTCCAGCTTCTGCGAATCCGCTTTCTTTCCCTCTTCGTGGGCAGGCGTCAGCTTTTCCACGATCTCCCGGACGATTGCGGGGGCTCCAAATACGTTGCTGATGTTGCGGAACAGGAAGTTGGACATAAAGCCGCGGCGGACCACTTCCTGACTTTTCAGTTTCCTGGGGATGGACAGCACAGAGGCCGCATCCAGTTCCACCATCTTCCCCTCATCGTCCTCGCCCAAGACAGGGAAGAAATTCAGCAGTCTCTTGATGTTCTCTTTCCGATCATCCGCCGTGCCCCGGCCGCCCACGGTATCTGCGGACAGGTTGTTGGCAAACTCATCGAAAATAATCAGCGTTCTGGCCGGGTCAAAGTCAAATACATAGGCGGTCTCTTTGCGGAATCTCTGCCCATCCCTGGTCAGGATGCAGGGATTTTGCGCCCGGAACGCCGCCTGCATATAGGCGGACGGACTCTTCATATTGCACAGCATCAGGACGCCGCTCCACTCGGGGATCGTGACACCTACCGTGAGCTGCCCCACGGTGAGGGTGATCGTCTTCTCATGCTCTGCAATAGCGGACTTCACCTTGTCGATGGCCTTCTCCGCCTGCTCGTCATCGCTTCCCCGGCCGTCGCCCACGGCGGCCACAATCTCATACTCACCAAACACCTCATCCGCTTCCAGCAGCTTCTTCAGAGCACGGACGCTTGCCACGCGATTCAGATACCACATGGTATGGGACAGCTCCTGCCGCAGCTCCGGCGTGGAAAAGGGATACTTCTCCTGTGTGGTCAGGGCATGGAGGAACTTTTTGATCTCCTCCTCATGGATGAGATTCCCCTTCTCATCGGTGGCGAAAAATTCATTCAGGTCAAAGGCGTAGTCCACCGTCCCCTCCTCCTCGGAGAGATCCAAACCTTTTTCAATGCGCTCCCGAATCATACCGGAGAGCTGATAGGTGAACATGGACAGCTTGGGCAGGGACTCATAGGGATTTTCGTCTTCCCCATTCCAATTTTCCTTGGCCTCCTGCTCGTCTGAATACGACCAGTTGAAGATCTGCTCTTTGGAGAACTGCTCGCTGGCCAGGGCCTTGAACGGCGTACCGGACAAGTACAGCGTGTGCTTGCGCTGAATTTTGTGGAACGCCCGCTCGGTTCGCATGGTGTCTACGCCCTCCTGGGCCTCGTCCACAATGAGCAAATCGAACTCCAGCTCGCTCATCCACCGCAGCTTATCGTACTCTCCGCCAAAGTAGACAGAGCCCTTCAGCCCCTGCAGGGATTCAAAGGCAATCATGCCCTGGGGCGCGTCATCTCCCTGACGCCGCACCAGGGCCACATAGTCGTCCCTGGACAAGACCCCAGGGCGGCCTCTGAGCGCGTCCGTGTCGGATACAAAGGAGAACTCGCCTCGCCAGCCAATGAATTTGAAGAAATCGTCCGCCCAGGAGTTGGCGATGCTGGGGCGGTTGGTGACGATCAGCACCTTGGCAAAGCCCATCTGCCGGATCAGGTCGTAGGAGGTCAGCGTCTTCCCAAACCGCGGCTTGGCGTTCCACAAAAATTCCTCGCCGCCCTTTTCAAAGTAGGCCTTGGTCACCGCCACAGCCTCCTGCTGCTCCTTCCGCAGCGCATAGGTCAGCTTCTCGCCGTCTGTTGGGACAAGCTCCCGCCGGGCAAACCGGTCAAAATAGCTGTGGGAGGTGGGGCCGTCCACATGGAACCACTCGGTCCCCGGCGTGCGCTCGACTCCCAGGGCCGATTCCAAAAAGGAGTGAAATTCCCGGTCGGTAAAATACTCCCCGGAACCGTCCTTGTACATGGCATTGTCTTGCCAGGCCAGAACATGACGGATGTCCGCCGTGTGGGTCTGCTGTTTCACCCGCTGGGCCGGCGTCTGCTTCTCTGTGTAGCCGATCTTTGTCCAGCCGTCGTGGTAGACAACGCCCGGCGTGTTGTAGGCGTAGATCATGGGCACGACCCGTTTGAACGACTGTATCTGGACTGCCATCACGCCATCTCCTTCACATGGGATTCAATAAACTGGATCTCTTTCTCATCCAGGCCATATTTTTTGTAGAGCTGCTGGTCGATCTCCGGGATAGATTTGGACCAATCAATGTCGGAATCTTGGGTAAAGTCTTGGAGGGGAACAAACCTCCATTTTACAGCAGTATTATCCTGAGTTATCTTCAGAATTCCAAGCATAACACGTGCGAACCTACTTTTTACATACTCCAGGCACGCATTTGCCTCATATTTTGAGTCAAAGTTTCCAATGGCAATAAATGTTTCAGTACAGGCAGTGCCAGGTTCTCCTACTGTCGGTTTTCCAATAATTCGTGCTGGAACGGGTTTTCCAATTTGACCAGATGCTCCGTCAGCTTTTGAAATAAAAACCTTATATTTACATAAGTTTGTAACGTCTTTTACGTAATCACGCCGAAACCACCTGTATACCCGTTCACCGTTAATAATTCCCAAAAATTTTATGTATTCAAATTCATCATCTGGCTCTTGCTCAGTAAATAAAGACCCTATTCTTTCAAAACTGCTGGACCCTATTCTTGCGTCTGTCATCTTTGCTAACTCATCTGGATGCTCATCATATGCGCATTTGGAAAACTTATAAAGGCCACGATTAGCAATAATATCACTCAAACTGCCCTGATCAAATTTCCAAACCTTGCTTCTTATAGAGTTGAGTTCCGGAAATATAGAATAAACGCCGATTGCCCCAAAATTTTTCGTAGTATCGCGATATGTAATTGCAATTCCGCCATTAATATTGGTGTTCGTAAAAATGTTGCCGCTATCTTGTTCATGGTATAGCACCTTAAAATGTGGGTCTGCCAACATTTTCTCGTTCCAACTTTTTGGCGTTCCGCCCGCATTGTAAAGAAACCGTGCAGGATGAATCATCTCTACCCGATCGGAAATTTTATAGGCTTCGTCAAGAAACATATAATAGATTGGCGGAGCATATGTTTTCTGATCCCCAACAGTCTCATCCTGATACGGCGGATTTCCAATAATAAAGTCAAACTTCATAGCCTTTTTCCCCTTTACCGGCAGAGATAAAAATTCCACGCTCCCGCCGCCCGTCCAATTGTGTACCAGACAGGGAGGCCGCTTCTTTTTGTCCTCGTTGCTGCTCTCCTCAAACATTCCAAACAAGTCCATCTGCTGGAACTGCTCCTCCGGCGTCCCATAGGGGACGCTTCCGGTCAGCCCATCCATCTGCCAGATGTTCCAGGTGATGATGTTTGCGATCTTCTCATATTCCCCTCTGGTTGGTTTCCGTTTCCACCGCTCCTGCAGGTATTCCTCAAAGGTCATCAGCAGGTTGACCCTGGCGATCAGCACGTTGTCCCCCTGAAACTCATATCCATAGGTGGCCCAAAACGCCCGCGCCGCCCACTCCAGCCATTCTTCTTCTGTCCGAGTTTTCTCCCCCACCACCCGGAGCTTTCGATCCAGCAGGCCGACCCGCTCCCGGATGGGGATGGCCTCGCCGGTCTCCACGTCATACCGGCTGACCAGATAGGGTGCTTCGCCGCAAGTGATCTCCAGCCGCCGGGAATCTACATAGCGTTCCCATTTCTTACCCTTGGGAAACTCCACAGCGGCCGTCGGTGTCCCGTCTTTGAAGAACGCCTCTTTCGCGCCAAACCACACCTCGTCTACGTAGTCGTTCATCATGCGGCACATCCACAGGGGGGTAAACACCTCGGCGTGCTGGCGGGTCCGCGCCGATTGCTGCTCCATAGCCTTCCTCGCCCGCGTTTTGATAACAGATGCGTGTTCCCCTGTGATTAGGTCAGGGGTAATCTCCCCGTTGTACTCATATCGCCCGCCGAGGGACGCATAGGCGCCGGTGGCCCACATGATATGCTGTTTTGTCGTTTTGTCGAGCAGCATCCCGTCCAACAGCCCCATGGCATGGAGTTTTAGGATGTCGTCTTGGATATTGATAATCACTTGGGGCCTCCGCTGTTCTCCGTCCATAATAGGCCGGGAAATATTTTCAAATTCGCTGTTATTATATCATATAACCTCCTCATTCAACAACTGAACCTTTGTGTGATTTCTCCATATTACGCCAAAAGAATAAGGGCCAAGGAAACGCCGGTCCCAGCGCATCCTTGGCCCTTATTTGATACTTCTCCAAAAAGTTGAGAGTTCAAAAGCGAAAAGTTGAGAGTTGATTTTCAGACTGCACAATAATGTTGCTGTTTTTCACTCAATTCCGTCGTTTTCTGAATTTTTGACCTGATTTTGTCCGCCATCAAATTGAGAGCAAGTTGAGAGTACCTTGAGAGTTCATCCTACTCGATCGTATAGTATTTTCTGGGATCATTGGGAGCAGAGCTATGTTCCTCAACAGGCCCGCCGTTCGCCTTTAGCAGCTTTTTCATGTGTGTGACTAATGTCTGCCTGGATCTGCCTGTGTTCTCCTCCAGCTGCTTCATCGTACACTGCTCCACATTGGCAATGTAATAAATAATATCCCGATCCAGAGGCTTTAGTTTCGCCCACTCCTCCACGCTGATGGACTTCAGTCCCTCCATCTTCCGCAGAGAACGCGATGCAATGTTGTTTTTAAGAACCAGAAGTACGGTCTTTTTATTCGGCTCGCTGAAAATAGGCGGCTCCAGGAAATAAGATCTCATGTCCGTGTAGATCCGCTTGACACCCTCGTTCAGTTCCCGAACCCACCCAAAGTCGGTCAGAACCCGTGCAATCAGCGGATTTCTGGAGAAGCGCGTGTTCTGGATATTTTCCACCGTGACAATGCTGGGTAGCCTTCCTGGGCTCAAAAACTCAATGCGGTCATCATACATCGTCACGCGGATATACTCACCGGAAATAGAGTAGTCCCGGTGTGTCACCGCGTTGACCAAACCCTCCTGCCAAGCAAACTCCGGGTATTCCGGAATCTTTCGGAACTTCCCGTCCTTCCCCAGCTGCTGAAACTCCCGCATCTGGCTGGCGATCAGCTGTTTCCCTTCTGTGATCAAGCGGTGAAGGGGCTTTTCTATCGTCATGTCCTTCACCACATTGAATCCTGCGCCGACACCAGCTGTTGTCCCCTCATATCTCAGAAACCGGACTCTGGCAGAGGGCAGGAACTGCGTGGGGATCTTGCCGAACAGAAGGATCGCGGCGACTGTGATCTCCCAGTTCTCCCCTTTTTGCTTGATAAGGCCCCTGGCCTTCAAAATATCCAGCGGGCTGCTCACATTCAAGCCTAATATTCTGCAGTATTCTTCGATCAAGTCGTGATCCAAGTCATCCAGAGAAGCGTCCTTCAAAACTTGGCTCTCATAGCTGCGGATCCCCTTGGAATACTCCAGCTCCAGCAGCTGCTCCGAATTGAGTTTCCGGGAGGAGTCTCCCACCCGCAGGTACGCCTCGCCGTCCTTGCATTTGATGACATCGTCCGGCATAGGCGAAATGTGAAACAGGAATACTTTCACACCGTCTTCCGATGTGATCGTCTCCACCTTCAGCTCCGGAACCTTCTGCAAATAGTCGAGGGGAACCTGACGCAGCACATTTTCCTGGGCATCGCTGATCCCGGTGATCGCTCCGCTGTCCTCGATCCCCACCGCCACCACACCGCCGGAAGCATTGGCCATAGCAGAAATGTGGTGTGCAATGTCTCTCGGTTGGAGCTTAGCACTTTTCCGCTCAAAATATTGGCTCTCAACAGAACGTTGGAGCTTCTCCCAGGTCAGTGTTGGGTCGATATTGGAAATTGTAGTGTTCATATCATTCCTCAATTCTCATCACGGCATCTGAATGACAACGCCTATATGCTCAAATTATACCGTTTCCTTTCGTGCTTTGCAAACCGTTTCTGTCGCCTGATAGTTCATGGGCACGCTTTGTTTCTGCTATAGCGTTGACAAAGATTACTGCCGGTAGAATGCTGTCTTGCCGGTGTATTTTATAACTCAGCCAGCTTCCTTTTCAACTCTTCATCCGTCAACTCTCCCCGCCCGGATCGCTCCAGCAACTCCAGGGCCATGGCCACAGCCATATTCCACTCATCCAGGCTGATCTTTCCTCGGTTTTTTCTCTGCTTCAAGCGATTGTAAGCCCGATCATATTCGACCTGCGCCGGTGTGCGGCGGGCCCTGTCCCGGGACTCCTTGCGGTGTGCTCCCACCTTTCGGCAGGTACGCTCAGTCTCTCCAGGGGCGATGTTGTTGCAGTAGCAGATGTTGTATCCGGCGGTGAGCAGAAAATATTTTCCGCAGTTGTGGCACCGCCTCGGGGCGTTACCCGCCGCCAGTCCCCGAAAGAATTCCACCTCCAGAAAATCCAGCAGACTTGAAAACCGGGCTTGCTCCGCTAAAATGATCGTCTCCCCATCAGACGGGGACACCATCGGCACAAACCTCACCTTAAACGGAAAGCTGTGATCCAGTTCATATGTATCTTGCCCCATGAGTTCCGCTGTTACCATGTCGCTGTAGAACTTAAACATTCCCACTGCATAGGCCTCTGGATTCCTGCGATCCAGCGGTTCAAAATATCCCTCCAGCATCAGGGCTATCTGCTTTCGGAAAATGCGCAGAAGCTCACTCGCGCCTATGAGCGTGCGCAGATATTCATCTACTTCTGCTCGTCCCTCAGGGGATATCTGTCGGAGCCGGCTCCAGAATTTCTCCAGCAGAGGCGCGTTCTGTTTTACCGGCTGGAACCAGTCGATGTCCAGATCCTGATAGACCGGCAGGTTGGATGCCAGTTTCCACACATCCCGCAGTTTTTCCTGGGCCCGCCGCACCGACTCCTCTGTCCCTTCCTGCCATACATTCTGCACAGCGCGGTAAAAATCCATCAGACTCTGATCGATCCGGCGCAGTTCTTCCTCCTCCAGATTCAGAATGTCCACAACGCACTGACCGACGGAATATTCTCGTCCTCTGACAAAAACACGGTCACCATGGAAAATCACCGTAAAATCGTCCACAGCATCCAGAAAAATACGCCCTGCATCAAATACCTCGTCTTCCATATATCCTCCCGCTTGTATCCGATTGATTTTTGGAATTTACCCGACCTGGCCCAGAACCATTGAACTGTCATTCAGAGTTTGTTACCATTGTATCAGGTCGAGTTTCAAAAATCAATCGGAGGTGCATATGAAAATTTCTATCTACAATAGCTACGATGACCTGCCACTGTTTCTCAATGCGGACACAGTCGCAAAGGTGCTGGGTGTATCCATCTCCAGCGCATACGAACTGATGCACGATCCTGGTTTCCCAATATTGAAGGTGGGCAGCCGCCTGGTGGTACCCAAGGAAAAATTTATAACATGGGTATCTGCACAGACAGGAGGTATTCAGGAATGAAGTACTCTCCCATAAAACACGATGTCAGTAAATACCGATTCGCTCTCCCCAATAATATCTGGACTCGAAACCTCAAGGCCCCGGCATTTGCGGTGCTGGCGTATCTCCAGTACCGGCACTGCAGAAGGTTCAGCAGCGTCATCACACTGGAGGAATTGGCAGAGGGCATCCGCATGAGCATTGAGACGGCGAAGGCTTGTGTCGAGACTCTTATCAATCATAAGCTGCTCACTGTCGACCTCGTCCCAATCCTGCCCAATATAAAGGGCGGCAAATTCTTCACCGTGCCTGATGAAGTGTTTTACCTGGGGCTGGGCCACGGAACGATCACGGTCTACGCCTACCTGCTGTGCTGTGAAGATCGCCGCACTCACCAGTGCCATCCCAGCTACAACACCATCTCAGCTGCCACCGGGTTGGCAGTCAACACTGTGATGAAACACATCAACAAACTGGCAGAACGGCAGTTCATCGCGGTGGAGCGCACCAGCTACATCGACAGCAACGGCTTGAAGTGGAACGGCAATAATCTCTACACGATCATGCCCATCCAACAGGCAGCGGATGCGTTCTATCAACGGCAGATAGACAAACTGGAGCTGGCAACGGAGCGCCAGCGTGTGGCCAATCTCCTGCGGGAGCGGGAAAGCCCAGCGTAACCGCCTGTGGGCCGCTGTGTACCCTCCTTGGGGACAGGGCAGAGTCCATGCCCCTCCCAGCGGATAGGGGCCGGATTTGGGCCGCTGTTCCCCCTCTTTGGAGAGGGGGCTTTCCCCATCCTGGACTCTTTGCGGAGGACGAAAAGAAAAGCAGGATAAACGCCGGGGTCGCCAGTGGCTCCTCCGGCCGGTCACTTCGCCCCGCAGTGCGGGTCGTTACGGGGTTTTGCGGTGTATCAAAAGTGGGGTCAAAAACAGGCAGCGGGGATCACGTTTGTGGTCACAATCCCAGAACTCCTACTGCCATAACGAAAAAATAGGGGTCACGCCCCGGAAAGGAGCAGTTTATGGGCAAAAAAGAGAGATTTGCTTTTTATCTCACCCCGGAAAAGAAAGCCATCCTGGAGCGCCGGTATCAGGAGGACGGAAGCCGGAGTATGACCGCTTTCGTCGAGCGGGCGGTGGACTTTTACCTGGACTACCTCAGCGCCAACGACGCCGGCCTTTTCCTGCCAACATCTATCAAATCGTACCTGGACGGACGGCTGGGACAGCTGGAGGAACGTCTGTCCTCCCTTGCCTTCCGGCAGGCGGTGGAGCAGGACATGGTGGCCGGTATCCTGGCGGACGCCTATCAGTTCAGCGACGAGGATCTCCGCCGTCGACGGGCGGAGAGCGTGCAGAACGTGAAGAAAACCAATGGCCGCATCTCGCTGGAACAGCGGGTGCGGGGAGCCTGGGAGGAGGGAGATGAGTGGCAAGACTGATCCTGAAAAGCCCTTATCTCAAGTGCGATGGCAACAGTTCTGTCAGCGGCTACCTGCGGTACATCGGCACAAGGGAGCGCGTGGAACTGCTCCCGGATGACCGTCCGCCAACCAGAAAGCAGGAGCAGTTGGTCAGCAAACTGGTGAAAGATTTCCCGGAGACGAAGGAGCTGGGCGAGTATTTGGACTACAAGGACAAGCCCACCAAGGCCAATGCCTCCGTATTCATTACCAGGGCGCTGGAGGAAAACTGGCCGGCGGTGCAGCAGTCGGACGGCTACATGAAGTACATCGCCACCCGGCCTCGCGCGGAGCGGCTTGGTGACCACGGGCTCTTTGGGGACGAGGACGGTGTGGACTTAGCCAAAGCAATGGAGGAATTAGACCAGTACACCGGAAACGTGTGGACACACATCATCTCCCTGAAGCGGGAGGATGCCGCCCGGCTTAGCTATGACAATGCTAAGGCGTGGATGAATTTGCTCCGGGCCAACCGCAACGACATTGCCGCCGCCATGAATATCCAACCGAACCACTTCCGCTGGTACGCTGCCTTCCACGATGAGGGGAAGCACCCCCACGTCCACATGATGGCGTGGTCAACGGTGCCCGGTGAGGCATGCCTGACACGGGACGGCATCCGTAAGATCAAATCAAATTTGACCAACCAAATCTTCAAACAGGAGATGCTCCACACCTACGAACAGAAGTCACAGTCACGGGACGAGCTGGTGCGGGAGACGCGGCGGGCCATCCGACAACTCACCCAAGAGATGTCCCGGAGCATTTGCACAGAGCCAGCCATCGAACAGAAAATGGCGCAGTTGGCTGAACAGTTGGAAACTGTTAAGGGCAAAAAGTCCTACGGATACCTGCCCAAGTCTGTCAAGAAAACCGTGGACGAGGTAGTGGACAGGTTGGAAGATATACCAACGGTGAAAGCTTGCTATGCCCAATGGTGCGCCCTCCAAAGCGAGGTGGAAAGCTACTACCACGACAAGCTCAGAGAAAAGAAAAAGCTGTCCCAGGAGAAGGAGTTCCGACGGATCAAAAACGCTGTCATCCAGGAGGCGGAGTGCATCCGCATGGGGGATATCACCTTCGAGGACGCTGACCTGGCCGGCCATGACGAACCGGAACAAGTGCAGGGCGAGTCCTATGCCTGCTGGGAACTACGGCAGATCATCCAGAACGAAGCCATTCCTCTGGCAGACCGGGACTGCGCGGCGGAGGAGTTGGAGCGGCTGGCGGAACGAGGAGATGCTCACGCCCAATACATGATGGGCCTACTCTACCGGGATGGCCCTCTGCTGATTCCGGACAGTCGAAAGGCAGAGTACTGGTTCATCCAGGCGGCAGAGCATGGTCTGCCAGAGGCACAATATGTCTTAGGCAAACTGCTTCTCTCTGACGATCTCGAAGTCCATGACCCGGACGATGGCATCCGCTGGATGAGGCAGGCTGCGGAAAACGGGAATCACTTCGCCGCTTACCGGCTGGGCAAGGAGTATTTGACCGGCGAGGCGCTGACTAAAGATACTTCCAAAGCGGCAAAATGGTTCACCCAGTCAGCGGAGGCGGGTAACCAGTATGCCCAGTATATGCTGGGCAAGTTATACCTGACGGGGCAGGGAGTGATTCACGACCGGACCCAGGCGCTGGACTGGTTCAGCCGTTCCGCCGCCCAGGGAAACCAGTACGCACAATTCTTCCTGGAGCGGCAGAGTGGCCTCCGTCCACCCTCCGTCATGCTGGCGGTCACCCGCCTGCTCTACCACATGAGCCGGATCTTCGAGGATCACTCCCTGCCTCGATCCAGCACCGGCCTCCAGGTAGACAGCAAACTTCGGAGAAAGATTCAGGAAAAGAAAATCGCTATGGGCCACAAACCGGATGACCATGAGGAGGCGCAGAACCAGGGCGGCATGGTCATGGGCGGGATGTGAGCACCTCAAAAATTACGGCACCTAAAACAATAGGAAAGCCCTTGGAGCAAGAAGGCCAGGCAAAATGATAATTTTCTGATAATAGTTCGCCGTGCCCCTGGCTATTTCCTGTTTCTGTGGTATGTTGTGTTGCTGAGGAGGGATGACCAATGACGACCAATCAAACCCCAGTCCAGCGGTGCCAGTACTGCGGGAGCGACAATCTGGGCCTGGGCTGGCAGCACGGAGAGGCGCTGGTGACCTACAAGAAGCACGGACTCCTGGGCAGCCGGCTTCGCTATCTGATCTGCCGCCGCTGCGGGGCTGTGGTGTATCAATGGGTGGCAGAGCCTCACAAGTTCCCGTCTATCAAGTGAGTCCCCCAGAAATTGCACCGCAAATCAAAGATAAACTCTGGAGGTAAGAAACATGGCAAAGCGAAGACCATCCGGGGACGGCATGGTGCGCAAGCGGGAGGATGGCCGCTGGGAGGGCCGGATCGTAGTGGGCCACAAGAGCAATGGCGACTCAATCTTCCGGTATATCTACGCAGATACCCAAAAGGAACTGACCGCCAAACTCCGGCAGAACATCGACGCCTATCAGGGAGTGGACCTGACGGAGGAGAGCAGAATGACGCTGTCAGAGTGGCTGGACCGCTGGCTGGAGCAGATGGCACTCACCCTGCGCCCCGGCCCCCTGAAACGGTACCGGGGCGACATGGACCGCCATGTCAAACCCCGCCTGGGACAAAAGAAGCTCACGCAACTCACCGCTGAGGATCTGCGGGAATTGTACCGTTTCCTTCTGGAACAGGGGCGAATTGCCCCTCGCCCCGGCCAAAGCCCCGGCCTCTCTCCCGCCACCGTCCGCGGTATCCACGCCGCCCTCCACCAAGCCCTCCAAGCGGCAGCAGATCAGGGGCTGATGCCCAACAACCCCGCCAAACAGGTGGACCCGCCTAAAATCACCCACAAGCCCATGAAAATTCTAAACGAGGCGCAGGTGAACATTTTTCTGGAGGCGACGGATCGGGACCCGATTTGGCGGGACTTCTTCTACACGGAACTCACCACCGGTCTGCGGCTGGGTGAGATCTGTGGCCTCATGTGGAGCGACTTCGATGGGCGAAA
>NZ_NFHC01000032.1:0-28665 GCF_002161245.1 Flavonifractor sp. An9 | reverse complement strand
CTGGCCAGGTGGCTGTGCCAGGAGAGCCTTGCCTCTCTCTGCATACTCCTTCTTTGGCCGCTACATGACCCAAACCCGGCGTATGCTTGACGCATAGCCGGCTTTCTCGACAAGCTGAGGTCCAGCCCATACAATGGGCTGGACCTTCTGTTTAGAATTGCACTTTGGAAATAAACGATATCACAATAATGGCCACAGCCAGGACACGGGTGACATGGACAGCACGCTCCTTGCCGTAGCGGCGCTGGAAGGAGTGGGGCGGGACGGGGAAGATCAGCAGGAATACGCCCAGGGCAGCCCCGGTGATGCTGACCAGCAGGCTATTCTGCACCGTCTGCATATTGATCATGAGCAGCAAAAAGAAGAGGGCGAACCAGATAAAGAAGACCTTGGTAAATGTCGCGTTTTTAAAATGCTTGTTCATTTATGTTACACTCCTTTTCACTCTCATACTCCATTGTGGACAGAATCGTCAACTGTTGTCTGTGCCGGGCGGGCATAGTAGGGGACAAACCCGCATATAGATGCCACAGCTACCCAAAACAGGCAGGAGTGTGGATGGATATGCAGACAGGATGGAATGAGAATCGGGCAATGCTCCGGGGGACCGTCACGGCGGACCCGGTGTGGTCCCATGAGACCCACGGGGTCGTGTACGAGACCTTTCCCCTTACGGTGCTCCGGCTGTCCGGCTCGGAGGACACCATCAACGTGATTGCCTCCAAAGAGCTGCTGGAGGAGTATCCGGTGAGAGCGGGGACGCCGGTGGAGGTGGAGGGGGAGGTGCGCTCCTTCAACAACAAAAGCGGAACCGGCAGCAAGCTGGTCATCACCCTGCACGCCAAGAGCATCAAGCCGGGGGAGGGACCCAATGAGAACCGCCTCACCCTGGCCGGTGTGCTGTGCAAGCCCCCGGTGTTCCGGCGTACTCCCCTGGGACGGGAGATCTGCGACCTGATGCTGGCGGTGAACCGGAAATACGGCCGGGCGGACTACCTGCCATGCATCTCCTGGGGAGCGCTGGCCCGCTGCTGCGGCGAACTGGAGGTGGGGGACGGGGTGCGGCTGGAGGGCCGCCTCCAGAGCCGGGCCTACACCAAGCTGGAGAATGGCGAAAGCTGTCAGCGCACCGCCTTTGAGGTGTCGGTCATGCGCCTGGAGGGGGTGGAAGTCTGACGAAAAACGGCTTGCATCCCAGCGGCCTCTATCGTATACTCATTTTGGAAACCCATTTGATGAGGAGGCGATGGTATGCAGTATGAGATCAAGGGAGAGCCCATGCCGGTAGTGATCTGTCAGGTGGCCGCCGGCGAGTCCATGATTACCGAACGGGGATCCATGGTGTGGATGTCCCCCAATATGGAGATGTCTACCGGTGCGGGGGGTATTGGCAAGGCCTTTGGCCGGATGTTTTCCGGCGACTCCATCTTCCAGAATACATATACGGCGGTAGGCGGTCCGGGCATGATCGCATTTGGTTCCAGCCTGCCTGGCACCATTCGGGCCATTCCCATTGATCCGGCCCATCCGGTCATTGTACAGAAACGGGGGTTTTTGGCCTCTGAGCAGGGGGTGGAGCTGTCCATCCACTTCCAGAAGAAGATGAAAACCGGCTTTTTCGGCGGCGAGGGCTTTATCATGCAGAAGCTGTCCGGCTACGGTATGGCCTTTGTGGAGCTGGACGGCTCGGTGGTGGAATACGAGCTGAAGCCGGGCCAGAGCATTGTAGTGGATACCGGAAATCTGGCCATGATGGACGCCACCTGCTCCATCGATGTGCAGATGATTCACGGTGTGAAGAATATGCTCTTCGGCGGGGAGGGGCTGTTTAATACGGTGATCACCGGCCCCGGCAAGGTGACCCTCCAGACCATGCCGGTCACCGGCCTGGCCGACGCCCTGCTCCCCTTCCTGCCCAAGGGCAGCAACTGAATCAAAAAGGGACGCTGCCTTTGGCAGCGTCCCTTTTTAGTGGTATATAAACAGCTCCACAGGCAAGAAAAATGCCGCCCTTTCGGGCGGCATTTTTGATTGCTCTGCAATAAAATCAGCGCTTGCTGAACTGAGGAGCACGACGTGCGGCCTTGAGGCCGTACTTCAATCGTCTGAGCGATGATTTTCCTTGATATTCCGGGCTTTTTTGAGCCTCGGCCCCTCGGTTGTCCTATTCCTTAACCAAAAAACAGGCCACTTTTACGAGGGGACAGCTTGATGAAATGCAGAATTTACTACATCGAATAGCTGTTCTGGTTTATTATACTTTACTCTTGCATAGATGTCCATAGTTGTCTTGCTGTTCTCATGTCCGGCAAGGTACTGGACCGTCTTGGGGTCAACACCTGCATACAGAAGATTGGTGATGTAGGTATGCCGCAGCAGGTGCGGTGTCACATCGAAGTCCAGGCTATACACAATGTTGGGATTGTTTTTCTGATGTCCTCCCAGACTCGGCTGAACAGTGTACTTGATGCTCTGTCCGTTCACATACTTATAATAGGTACGCTCCTTGGTAGACCGAACAACGATGTACTGCCAGACACGTTTGAACTGCGAATATGACAAGGGCTGTCCCTCACTATCGGCAATCACATATTCCGATTTGGAGGCAGCCTTGGCTTCCCGCAGACAATTCACAAGGCATTTGGGAATGGGAATATCCCTTCTTGCTGCTTTCGTCTTAAGCGTTGTAGAGATAACCGGTCTGTTATGCTCTGATCGCCATGCGCGCCGCACAGAGATATATGGAGTGGGTGCATCGAGGAACACACAATCCCATTGCAAGGCGAGAGCTTCTTCTCGGCGCAGACCGGCATATAAGCCGATCATGGTAAACAGATACGGCGGAAGTCCTTTGACGGTTTCCAGCAGCACTTCCACCTGCTGGTCTGTCAGCGAATCTTTCTTTTGGGTCGGTTTCCCTCCTTTTGCCGAAATCCCCTCACACGGATTGTATTCCAGCAACTGGCTCCGCTCTGCCGAGTAAAAAATGCACTTGAGGAGCATATTCACCGTATTGTGCAGGCTCTCGGACTTATTGGACAATGGGATCAGCGCCAGACGAATATCATCCGCTGTTACTTCCTCCATATACATATCTCCCAAAGGCTTGATAATGTAGTTCTTCATATTGGAGGCGTAGCCCTTCAGTGTAGCCGGCGACACTTTTGCGGATTGCATCAACAGCCACTTCTCACAATACTCGGCCACAGTAGGATGCTCCCGGTGGAAGATGATCTCCGCTACCTGGCGTCTCGCCTCCTGCTCTTTATCGTACAGTTCCTCGCAGGTAGTCCCATACAAGCTCACCTGCTTGCCGTCTGCGTCCAGAATCCGGGTTCTGTAATACAGGACACCCTTTCGTGTGACGGTTCCATATTGAGGTATGTTTTTTTTCTTCTTTGCCATAATTAATTTCCTTTCTCGCGTGGTGATGTATCTACACCTCCTTTTTATCAGAGATTTCAAATTGAATCAAAGATACGGCCAAGGAAAAACTAAGAGCGAGACATCCTTGTCTCGCTCTTACTTCATTTTCTGAATTGTTCGGAACTTACACAGCGTCCCATAAGTCAAAGGCACAGCCCATTGCTTTGACAAGATCATCCGGCCTGTTGTATTTGACCTTTGCGTAAATGTCCATCGTGATTTTGCTGCTTTCATGGCCCGCCAAATATTGTACCGTTTTGGGGTCCACCGAAGAATGAATCAGATTGGTGATGTAGGTGTGCCGCAGCTGATGCGGTGTCACTTCAAAATCCAGGCTATATACCACATGGCCGTTATTCCTGGCTTTTTCTCCAAGTTTCGGGTAAAGCATATATTTTACATACTTTCCGTCCACAAGTTTTCTGGCCATTCTCGGCTTTGCAGTCCGCGTCACAATATACTGCCACAGCCGCTTAAACTGTGTATAGGATAGCGGATCACCGTCCCGATTGGCAATCACATAATCCGAAGTGGATTTTTTCTTTGCATCTTTCAGACATTCAACCAGACAGACCGGGAGAGGAATGTTTCTTTGTGCCGCTTTGGTCTTTAGCTCGGTAAGAATGACCGGCCTGTTATGTTCTGTGTGCCATGCCCGCCGTACCGTTAAGTACGGAGCCTCTGCATCCAGATACACAGAATCCCATTGCAGCGCCAGGATTTCTTCCCGGCGCAGACCGGCATATAAACCGATCATCACAAATACATAGGGCGGCAAATCCCGGATCGTGTCCAAAAGCCGCTCAACCTGTTCATCCGTCAATGCCTGTCTTTCTTCCTGGGGAACTCCTCCCTTTGCATCCAGGTATATGGTCGGGTCCTCGTCAATCACATGGCTCTCCTTGGCCGCCCGGAAAATGGACTTGCAGAGAATCACCACAGACTTATAAACCGAAGCCGACTTCTTGGAAACAGGTACGAGGGCAAGTTGGATGTCATCCAGGGATACATCAGCCATTCTCTTGTCTCCCAGCCCTCCAATAATGTGCCGCCGCACCTTAGAGGTATAATCTGTCAAGGTGGTGGCCCGAACATGGACGGACTGCATCAGCAGCCACTTCTCACAGTACTCAGCAACCGTAGGCGATCTTCGACGAAACGTAGTACTGTCAATCTGCTCTAACGCCTCCAGTTCCTTGTCATAAAGCTTTTCGGGCGTCTTTGCATAAAGCGCCACTCTGTTTCCATCCGAATCTTCGACTCTGGTTCTATAATATTCAATGCCGTTAAGCACGACCGTACCATATTGAGGAATTGCCCTTTTTCTTTTTGCCAATTCCGTCACCTCCTAAGAATAATGTCCAGCGCTGTACCTTTGTTTTATCAGACATATTAGGTTCCAGCAAGGATACGGAACAGCTCAAGCTCGGACACTTCGCAGCTTGCGGTATGTAGCGCTTTTTTCCACTGGCTTTGCACGATGGGTGCATTTTGCGATATACTCCTGAAGGCCAGCATCTGTAAAGTACACGCAACCATTTTGCACATACTGAACATAGGAAATTAGCCCACTGTTTCGAGCTGCATCCAAAGTGGCAATGCTAATCCCCAGTAATTTGGCAGCCTCTTTCCGCGAAATCAATTTTTCCATAGGTGGTCCCCCTTTCTGTCAAAGATGTGGTTGTTGCTTTCAAAATCACATGAATGCGCTGGCAACCGAAGCTGCCAGCGCATGGTATCTGACTTTGAAAAATTTACTCGCCACATTTGCCACGCACCCCTGGCGATGGGGACATTCCGGTCTCCGCTGGCGCGGCTGTCATAACTCCACAGCGTCGTTTTACTCGTGCGCCGCAGAGTTCCCCCCAAGTCTTTAGGAGGCCGTGAGGAAGTATCTTTAACCCCTATGCAGTCATCGCGCCCTGAAATGCCACTTTCGGGTATCAGGCTGACGTGGATCGCTCGGAACAGTCCTATTCATCACCTCCTGGGGCTGTCCATCTTCGCGGCGTGCCTGATTCGCTCGTACATAGGTTATGTACCGGAAATGCCGTCTATGAAATTGTCAAGCTCCACATTGGGAGAATGTTCTTCCCTCAATGGGTAGGCACTGATACGCTTCATTTGTTAAGTGTTATTCAAAAATTTTTTTATTTTTTTAAATCTTTGTGCAACAGCACTTCTGGAACAATGCCAAAGACGTGCTACATCAATTTGACGATAACCATCCACAAAAAGTAATGTCAATAGCTCCAAATCTTTCTTCGACAGCTTCTTCAATCTCAACAGTAGTTGTTCGTTTTCCACCGAAGCCAACCATCCATATCGCGTTTGATCAATCTTATCAACATCCCATTGATAAGATAACGATGCAAACTTTCGGAACAGCTGTGATTGACCACATACTTCATCATATTGTTCACAAGGTATTGGTTGCGTATGGTTTTGAAAAACCCTTTGACTGCAAAACCATGCCCAGTCATATTCTTTCATGGCAGCAATCTGTTCTTCGCTCATCCCTGCATCACAATACTCAACTTCTAAACGCTTCCATCTACTATCAAACTTCTTTTTCTCATATCCATAATTAAATCCCATTATTAACCTCCTGTAGATTCAATTTGCAAAATTCACCATGCAAACTAAAATCAGGAGGAGATCGACAACGAGAATCTCTGGGTTGTTTTCCATCCCCAGAAACAAAAATGCCAGCTGATCTTAAGGACCAACTGGCATTTTTATTCGCGCACAAAGAAAACGCATTATTAAGATTTTATAAGTACAACAAGTATACCAAGCACAATTCGATACCAACCAAACACCTTAAAATCATGTTTTTTGATAAAGTTCATTAGGAATTTAATTACTAAGACAGATACCGCAAATGCCACAGCCATACCGAGAACAAGAGCGAGCAGTTCTGCACTTGTAAATTCAAACCCGAATTTTAACAGCTTAAAAGCACTTGCTCCAAGCATAGTAGGTACTGCGAGGAAAAAAGTAAACTCTGCTGCTGCCACTCGTGAAACTCCTATGAGTAAAGCACCTATAATCGTTGCTCCCGACCGTGATGTGCCGGGTATAAGTGATAACACTTGAAATGCCCCTATCAAGATTGCTGTTTTATAGCTGATGTCAGAAAGTGCCATAGTAGTAGGAGTACGCTTTTTATTCCAATTTTCTATGAGAATGAATAACAAACCATAAAAGATTAACATGATTGAAATCACAATGGGGGTTTGGAGGTAAGCATCCAAATAATCATCAAATAGAATCCCCATAATAGCTGACGGTACACAAGCTACCGCAACCTTGAACCACAACGAGAAAGTATCCTTTTTAACAATTGACTGTGCTTTGTTCTTAAATTGAAAGGGAAACATCTTGTTCCAAAACATTACAACCACTGCGAGTATAGCTCCAAGTTGAATAACAACAAAAAACATTTCTTTAAATGCTTCGCTCATATTAAGTGTGATAAATTCGTCCACAAGAATCATATGTCCTGTGCTGCTGATAGGTAGCCACTCAGTAATACCCTCAACAATTCCAAGAAAAATAACTTTTAAAATTTCTATAAAATCAAGTACCATTATTTCAAATCCTCCTTTTTAAAATGATGAAAGGTCATAAGAAAACCAACTGCTGATACAAGAATAATAATAGATACAGACAGCAGTGTAGGATAGCCGGTACTCTGAAGTTTACCCTGCACCAAGAAATAGGTGGCTGTCCACGGATACAACGCTCCCCATTCTTGATTTGAAAGTGCGGCACTTCCCATGACAATCACGGCAGAGCCAATCATCGGGGCGACAAATCCTTTTGTTTTCATAGCAACAAACACAAAAGGAGAAACTGTTAAAAACATCAGGATACTGCCAAACAAAAACTTGGGGAGCCATACTATTGCCACTAGTAAGCTATATCCCTCCAATGTAAAGACAGCGTCATATAGCCCACAAACGATAAATATACCTGCCCATGTTACAAGGGTTAGCATAACAATCCAAAGAAGCAGGGTGCAAAATTTTCCAATTAATAGTTTTGTCCTTGAAATGGGTATGGGCAATATGGTTTTGAGGGTGCTTTCTGTGTACTCTCTGCTAAACAAGTAAGCTGCAATTGCCACATATATCATAATGTTTACCAGCAGCATGATATACAGTACACTGTCGCTGTATATGTCAGACAAGGTAAAGATAATCTCCGGCTTATCAAAATGTGTTTGCAAGGCTTCTATTAACATCAAAAGTGGGGTAGATAATACCCCTGCCACACTAATTAGCACCATTTTTGAACGCTTTAGTTTTAATAATTCACAAGAAATAAGATTAAGCAATACCGCCACCTCCAATCAGTTTAGAAAAGTAGTCCTCTAAGTTTTCCTCACTATCATTTATCCTTGTCACGAGCAGTCCATTTCGTGCAAATTCTCGATTGATTTCTCCAACACTTTGGCTAAAGTCATAAATTCTCACCGTACCGTCCTGCACTGTAAAATCCGTCATGTGGTAGTGGTTTTCTAAAATCTTTCCGGCTATCTCACTGTCAGATAAATCAAATTGAATGTATTTTCGATTCCTTTTGTGAAGCTCGGATATATTCACTTCCTCTACTAAATGCCCCTCGTGCATAACGCCGATAATATCTGCTATCTGTTCAATCTCGCTTAAAACATGGCTTGAGATAAAAATGGTAATGCCATGATTGTGACTAAGTTCAGATAAAAATGAGCGTATTTCAACTATTCCAATGGGGTCAAGTCCGTTAATCGGTTCGTCAAGTATTAAAAGCTCCGGCTCGTGCATAATGGCGGCGGCAATACCAAGCCGTTGCTTCATTCCGAGGGAATAATCGGAAAAGACTTTTCTTTTCTCCTTATGCAGCCCCACAACTTCAAGAGCTTTTTCTACTCCACTTTTAGATACTCCCCCTCGCAGTTTAGCGAGAATTTGCAAATTCTCATACCCTGTTAAATTACTGTAAAATCCCGGTGTTTCGATAATAGAGCCTACTTTGCTATAAAGGGTATGGATATTTTCCTTATAGTTTGTGCCAAACAAGCGTACCGTTCCCTCCGTTGGGAAAGCAAGCTGCAACATCATTTTCATTGCTGTGGTTTTGCCTGCTCCGTTTCTGCCGAGCAAACCATAAATTTTGCCCTTTGGCACATGAAGATTTACCTTATCGACAACGGTGGCTGTTCCGTATCGCTTCGTAAGATTTTCTGTTTCAATGATATAATCCATATTTGATTCTCCTTTCCGTGGGTTGCTGTTCTTGTTTTCGCTGACCACAATCTTATTATCCACGAGTATTGCATAGAAGCCAAGAAATCTACCGTCACAATGCCGACACAATAGATGTCAGCACGAAAAAAGCTCCGACACTTATCGTGTCAGAGCCTATTTTAAAGGGTTTATGGCATTTTACTTTGTTTGGGTTTGCTTTATCCAGACAAATATTTTAGCAACAAATAGCAGAAACATAAGGGCGGTTACATAGGGTTGTCTTGCCGCAGCGAAGAAGCAGATAAAAAGCGTACTCAGCACGAGAGAGCATTTTGTGATTATGTTGCTCCATGATTCCTTTTCAAAACAAACACACATCAGTTTCGCTATCCCAAGTGCAATCAAAACAATAAAAACAATCCAATAGATTGCAAGATATATTGGGGTAGTGTCTGTAAATGAAAGTAGATTGACAGAATAAATATATCCGTCAACAAGGTTACCGTTACCATACAACGGCAAAAGTATAAAAGTAACCGCCATCATATCTAATATTCCATAAATGAAACTGTAAATTTTTTTCAAGTTGGAACGATTTTCAGTTTCGGCAAGTGTAATCAGTTCTTCGCCCGATAGCAGTTCATCTATGGTCACAGAAAAGAATTTAGAAATACACTTGAGCGACTCAATGTTAGGGTAACCCTTGCCGCTTTCCCATTTTGAAATGGCTGTTCTTGATACATATAATTGCTCCGCAAGTTGTTCCTGCGTTAAGTTCTTTCCAGTCCTAAGCTGTTGTAGCTTTTCATTAAATTCCATGATTCTCCTCCTGTTTGTTCCTTGTTTTCATACGTCCATCAACGGGTTTTTCTGCATCTTTTGGTATCATCCATGCACGACCAAATTTTTCAGTTCCGTCAATGCGATTTTCCTCACATAATTTTTGTATCCGTCTTTCCGATATGCCCCATTTTTCAGAAGCGGCTTTCACAGAAATGTAATTCATAATATCAACTTCCTTTCGCAAAGAGTATATAATTATTATATACGGAATGACGAATAATAGCAAGTTTCTCTCCACTAATACGAAATTATACACTACTAAACATAAAATCATACTTCGTTCAAATATCATCACCCGAAATGTACAATGATATAGGATGATATTAAAATGTACCAAGATGAAAGAAAACTTGATTTTAAGCCGTTAGGTATAGCGATAAAAAAAGCTCGGGAAGCAAAAGGGTGGACACAGGAATATCTTGCCCAACTGGTAGACCTTACGCCACGCTCTATTATGTATATAGAGAACAGGGGGCAGCACCCAAGGCTTAACAAATTTTATCTCATTACTACCTTGCTTGACATCTCTGTAGACCAGTTCTTTTTTCCATGCAATGAAGATGGCGACAACAATCGCCGCAAACAAGTTGATGTACTGTTGAATGATATGGAAGAAAAGGAGCTTATCGTGATGGAAGCTACGGCTCAAGGCTTGAAAAAGGCAAGAGAAACTGCGGAATAATTAACGCTGTTTTCGTAAGCCAAGCCAACTGAAAAAAGTGCGACACCTACACAGGCTATCGCACTTTTTAGGTTATTTTTTTATTCTCCACACAAATCATAAAGCTGTTCACATCGGTTTTGAATATCTAAGATTTCTGTTTCGGTTAAACTCCTGCGGTTATGAGTAAGTTGTTGCTCTAAAAAATCACGATAGCCATCAAGTAAGGCATCCCGTAAAAGCTCGGGGGCTTTGCAATGTTCCACACCAAACCATTGCTCATCTTTTTCATCCCAAATCATAACGGTGTATCCTCGCTTAGTGTTCACCACCTCCAAAACACTATCTTTATTTAGGTAATCGTTGAATACTTCTAAAACCTTTTCAAAGGTCATCATTTTATCAGCCCTTTCATATTTTAGGTGCTTATATGTAAGTAGTTTATATACTTATTACGACTATGATAATAAAAGTAAATCATCGTGTAAAGGATACGGATATTGTTTGCGAACAAAAGTGGCAAGCAATGCCGGTGTTAATACACTCGGCCCACAGAGGGAAAAATCCTGACGTGATTTCCCCCTCTGCTTTGCTTGTTGAGGGCAGCGCCCCCAAGCCCCTTTGAACGCAGAATTTCATTCTGCGGCTACGCGTCCGATGGACGCTTATGACCATGACCGGCTTACCGCTGGCCGTGGTCTTTTTCTTGTTCTTTTTTCTGTTCCTCATCCATTTTCAGCAGCCGATCCACATTGGCCTTTGCCGTCAAAAGTTCCCGCATTTCCTCACGGGAACGCCGGTACTCGGCGTAGGTTTTCTTCTTTTCCTCCAGCAGTTTGGCATACTCAGATTGCAGGTCTTTGACCTTGGGCAGCTTCTTCACTCCCATCTCATCAAAGGCATTTTTTGCCGCCTGATGGAGCAGAATTTCTTGCTCATGTTCCTCCCGAAATTTTCGGGAATAACCGGCCTTGCGATAGGCAACATATCCAATTCATGCAGGTAGATGTTGGCGAGTAGCGGAGAAATGATACCGCCTTGCGGTGTACCACTGTATGTCTTATGCCCAGCCGGTTGGCTTCCTCCGGTGTGATCTCTCCGGGCCTGAACGACTGGCGCACATGGTAGGCGATCACATCATCTGTACCGCGCACTCGTCCGGTGGCGGCAATATACTGCCGCTTTGCCAACAGAAACTCTGCATCAGCAGTGCGGCTGTCACATCCATAGCTGGTAATCAATTTTCCGTTGTCGGTCTTTTGGGGATTTGCCACATAGTCAATAATATCGCTGATGGCACGGCTCTCAGTCCGACCCTTGCCGATATGCAGCGGCATGATGCGTGTGGTTGCCATAAGGGAGACCTCCTTTCCAAAAAAGAAACGGCCTGCATGGTGCAGACCGCTTTTGTTATTCTATTAAATCGTCCTCATCGAGAAAATCAAAATTGTCCTCGATGTCCTCTAACCGCTTCGGAGGAAACCTCATCTCGTATTGTTCTTTTGCCAGCGCACGAACTTCCCGGCGCTTATCTTTCATTCGGTTCTTCAGCCAGGAAATCTGCTCCTTTGATAATCTCCATGGGAGATTCAGCAAGCGGTTTATTGTCATTTGCTCCGCTTGCTTCTCCGGCGGCAAAGAAGCACAGGATTTACAGACGTGCGCCGCATGACCTTTGCCGGAAAATTTTTCATTAGCCTTATATTCTCCGCAGACTTTACAATAATGGCCGTGCTTCTTCATAGGCTCGATTCCTTTTCACTGAGAGCGTATAAACTGCGCACCGCCCCCATGATGATGTTCCACTCCAGATCTGCCGCATAGGAAAATTTTTTGCGGTACGATTCCCAAAGTTTCTGCATAACCGAGCTGTTCTCCACTTCCTCAAAAACTTCGGCAGCTTCTGCAAGATGTCGTTCTGTCCCGCGTTTGTGAGCAGTGGCCCGCAGCGCATCATGGAGAATCTGAGGGTCCAATGTATTCCCATGCAGCTGTTCCAGAATATAAATGTCATAGAAATCTCTCATGCGGGTGTTGGTGGTAGTTCTGGTAATGATCGTTTCCAGCTTTTCGGCCAGAACCGTTTCCAGATTGTACGCCCAAATATCAATGGAGCGATCTTCCAGCATCAGCTTGAAAGAGTAGCGGATCTCCCTGGGGGTAATGGCATCCCCTGTGGAAATGTCAATCTTCAAAGGCGTCACCACACCGTCAAAGGTTGTAGTCATATTTACGCGAATCCCCGGATATTCCGCCTCATCCATAATCTCCGAAATACTTTTCAGCTGGAATTTGACGCCATCATCAAGCGGGACACTCACAATAGCGGAAATCAAATTCTCTATGTCCTCCACATTGACATTGGCTCCTTTTACAGTAGCGTCCAAATCCATCGTGGAACGGGCATCCAGACCAACCATAGCCGCTACCAGCATACCGCCTTTCAGAATAAATTTGTCACGATATTCAGAAAGGGAGATACGCTCCAGAAAACGCTCCATCATGTAGTTCCGCATCAAGAGCTGGGCGTCCGCAGATTTTTTTCTGGAAAGATTGCGGATCAGATCCTTCAACTGCCTTGCTGTTTTTATCATAAAAGCACCTCCAAATACTGCCGCAGAATTTTTTCTACCCGGAACATACCGGCATACCGCATCAATGTCCGCAGGTCTTTGTCTTTTCTTCTGGCATACATCTTTAATGCCCCTTGAAAAGTCTGCATCTCCATGTTGTTCCTGCTGCGGAGCAGGTCGCAGATGGTGCGCTCCAGGTCATAGACAGGAACTGTATGCCCAAATGGTGTCTGAGCCGTTGTCAGGCCCACCCCATGCAGTTCCGCCTTAATGGTGAATACCTGTACGCCCTCTGCTTTCAGCTTGGAGGGATTATATCCGGTCTTGACTGTGACCGTATATTCCAGCGGCTCGCGGTCTGTCAGATCGTGAAAAAATAAAGCTGTCTCATGGGAAAACACTGCCTGTTCGACCCGCAGATGAAGTAAGTACATGGCATCGACCCAGGCATCCTTGGAAAGATAAATTCCATGCGCGACCCGCTCCAATTCCCGTGAGTGCACATAATCATAAAAAACAGGCTTAGAAATACCAGCAGATACTACTTGAGCTGTTCGCAGCATCCCATCCTGTGTTTCCAGCAGCTGATCCAGCTGTTCAAATTGTCCCACCGTACCACTTCCTTTCACACTAATATTATAAGCAATATTAGTTCAAAAGTAAAGTGATGAAAATTCGGCATAATTTTACCGACAGCTTAACGTTCAACAGTTTTGGAAATATGAAGTGGCAGCAAAATAGACAACCTCAGCTGCCCATTTCATCACGATATGAAATAATCTGCTTCTTTTTCTGTTTGGCACACCGTAACGTTGTGGCTGCTCCGCCCCAATCATGGAGAACATAGGCCACCACTACATCGGCGGACTCTACCATCCAGCGATTTCTATGAGAAATCGAAAAACGGCGCGGTACGTTTTCCAGCGGTGGATACACGGTACTGTCATAGCCAGAAACATCCCGGCCAGTGTTCAAATATGCCAATACAAGAACCAGCTCGATTTGCGGATACTTTTTCTTTTGTTCCCGTAAAATAGACGCTGCTAAACTGTCGAACTCTCCATATCCTCCAAGATAAAAAGTTGTTGCTCCTTGCTCAATTAGGTCTTGTGTTACATTGCGAAGCCAATTCGCAATATTGTCTGCCTTTGTGATTTGCGAATGGCCACAAAAAGTTACGTTCATACGATGGCACCCCTATTACCATCATACTGCAAATAGCTCTATTAGTACAGGTACAGGGACCAATTTTAGCAAAACTGCCCATATACTAAATATAGTACAGTCACAGGGGCGGTGTATAGAATGAAGCTAAACGAGGCGGTAAGCAAACGTCTGTTAGAATTACTAGATGAAAGAAAAATGACACAATATCAACTGTATATGAAAAGCGGTGTTCCCAAGTCTACGATTGGAAATGTCATCAACTGCTCGTATGATTCGGTTAAGCTACGGATCATTCATGAGATGTGCCAAGGAATGGGGATTGGGATAGATACCTTTTTTGCATCGCCGCTTTTTCAAGAAGATAACCTAGAACCATAAAACCTCCGACGAAATTCGTCGGAGGTTTTCATATTATCCATAAACCAAATCTTGAATGATAAACTTCAAGTCCTGTACCTTGCCCAGTAGCCAGATTGCAGCCATTGGCAAACCATAGGGACTAATGAGAAATGCTATCACCAGCAGGATAATGCCGTTTTGCAAGGAGTAAGTAATCAGAACTGCCACACCCAGCAGGGCAACCACCATGCTGATAAGCCCCAGCACCAAACCGGAGACATAGACAATCCCCACACAAATCCAGACGAACAGGGTCAGCGACAGAATCACCGGAGCCATTAAAATCTTCAACGGCAGTTTCAGAATGAACCAGATCGCCCTCATTTTTCTTCCTCCTTCCATCGTTCCCGAAAGCTCTGACAGAGAATTTCTGCCTGTCTTTCATCTTCTTCCGTCACTTCTCGGCATCCTTTGGTTAGCCGCAGTTCCTCATAGCTGCGATAATCAGATAACAGCACCTCGAATAGTTCGTCCGGTGTCCGGCTGAGAAGTCCATCCACACAGTAGCGGGAATCTCCATTCCATGTGACGCGGAGATAACCTTCTCGACAAGGGAGGACTTCTTCCTCTAGATCACAGTCCAAATACTCACGAAAAATCTCCAACACCTTCTCAAAGGTTTTCATCTATTCTCAACTCCTTTGCGGCAATCTGTTTTCTACCCATATTATCCTTCCAACATTTCAAAAAGACAAGGATATGGGCAAAAGAAAAAACGGAGGAAGGCGCGGCGAAAAGAACGCCGTTCCTCCCTCCGCAGTTGGGGCATATATCCCTGTTACGAAAGCCTGGAAAGCTGGGTTAGGATTTCTTTCACGCCCTCCCATAACTGCTCCTGCCGTTGGGCTATATCCTCCAGGTCAGCATCATAAATCCGCCCCGTTTCATGTACCCGTCGGGTGAGCTGGTTCAGGTTATTGCTGCTTCGGCGCAACAGGGATACCAGTTCCTTCAGCTCCGGCAAGTCCAGCTGTACCACATAGCCGTCCACAGCCATCTTCCGCAGATAGGCGCTCAGGTTTTTTGTTCCGAACTGTGCCATTTTCTGCTGGATCGCTTCCATCTCCGCATCGGAAACCCAAAACAGGACCGGCACATCCCGTTTACGCTTTTTGGCGCTCATCGTTCCGGCTCCTGTTTCTTCGATAAAGCAGGCTTGTGGGTGGTAGGCTCCTGTTTGAGCTTTTGCAAGACAGAGCCTTTCTCCGGTTCCTGAAGCGTTTTTCGTGCCTGCCGTGTAAACAGATCGGTCAGACCAAGATTGACCTCATCCACAACCAGATAAGCACAGTGGCGCGAAGTGCCGCTGTCCTCCGGCATGGGAATGGTCTTTGCCCAGGCTTTGTTGTCACGGGAAACGCGACCGTCGCTGTCCTTATGCTGGATGGTGTTGGCAAGGATGAACTGTACTCGTTCCGACCCGAACTTTTCCAGCACCGCCTTAACCGCAGACTCCGTATCCAGTCGGTTATCCGCATAGTGGGCGCTGATGGCGTGTTCAATGGCCTCTTTACAGTCAAAGTTTGCCTGATAAGAGCGGTTATATTGTGCCATCTCCCCATGCTGGGACGCATAGGCGGCAGAATGGAGATAGAGAGGGATGGACCGCTGTTCTTCCAAAACCTTACACACATCATCCGCTCGGTTTTCAATGCTGTCCCGGATCACATCCATGTAGCCGGTCTCCAGCTTCTCAAAGTGACGGTACACATCGGCCAGCGGTGTAGGCGAATCCAAAAGCGCCTGGGCCTGGGCATCGGTCAGCTCCAAGTCCTCCATCGCCATCACAATGTCCTCCCGGACGGTGTACTCATAGGTATGGTGAAGGATTTCCTCCGGGGGCTGGCTTTTCAGCCAGTCCCGGTATTTGTCCTGTTCAGCGGCCATCTTCTCATAAAGGGCCGTATTCAGATCGTTGGTATTCATGTTATCGCACCTCCTCATGTTGTTTCGGTTTCTTTTCAGGGCTACGGGGTGGCACCGGGCGCTTCAAGCTGTCCAGCACCGAAGGCCGTGCGCTCTTGGCAACCACAGTTTCCGGCTGGGCATGGCCCTTGCCGTCAATGTTCAGCAGCGTGTCCAGTTCCACCAGACGGGCGGACTTGACTCGCAGATCATCCTCAAAGGGAAACGGCTTTCCGATTTCCTCTTTGGCTGCGGCCTGCTGTTGGTAAAGGTTGTCCAGCTGGTTTTTCACGGCTTCCAAACGCTGAGGCATTTGAGCCAGTGCATTGTCGATACGGGTGAGGTTTCCGCGCGGGTCTGTGCCGAGGCTTGCCCGGTGGGTCATCTGGCCTTTCAACAGGAGCGTATATTCCTGTTTCCAAGCGGAAAACTCCACGGACATAGTAAAGCCCCGATAGCTGCCGATCTGCACCGGTTCGGAGCCTTTGACCTCCTTACAGGCGTCTAGCAAGGCTGCACCGGCGTTTTCTTTGTCAGTCAGCACATCGCCCCGGATCTCCATTCCAGCAAAGCCATCCTCCGGGTGAGGATGGGCGGCCAGGGTCTCCAGATCCGCTTCAAAGCCTTTAATAAACCCCTTGTTAGTTTCGATTTCCTGGGGGAAGTATTTGAGCAACTGATCCTCCAGGCGGTACTGCTTGCTCTGATGGTCAGCTTTCATCAGCTTCAGACGCGCAACCTCCACATCCAAATCCATGCGCTCCTTGATACGGGGGTCTCCGGCGCACAGGGCCTTGATCTCGGCAAAGGACAGCGCCGTTTCGTCCACATCATCGCAGGAGCGGACCGGGCTTTTGCTGGTCATGATTTGCGAAATGAATTTCTGTTTGTTCTCCACCGTCTGCCACAGGTAGGCATCGAAAGTTCCCTCGGTAACATAGCGGTACACATGGACCAGCGGATTCTGGTTGCCCTGGCGCTCGATACGGCCCTTGCGCTGGGCAAGGTCTCCCGGACGCCACGGACAATCCAGGTCATGGAGCGCCACAAGCCGGTCCTGCACATTGGTGCCAGCGCCCATTTTGGAGGTGCTGCCCAGCAGGACGCGCACCTGCCCAGTGCGAACCTTGGAAAACAGTTCTTTCTTCTGCACCTCGGTCTTGGCTTCGTGGATAAAAGCAATCTGCTCGGCGGGCATTCCCTGGGCGATGAGCTTCTGGCGGATGTCCTCATAGATGGTAAAGGCAGGCTCAGGCTCATCCAACGGCACAGCCTGTTCCAGCGCATGAAGTGTGGGATTATCCAGCTGTTTGGCTGCCTTTTTGGAGGGGGCTGCCTGGGGCGTGGAAATGTCGCAGAATACCAGCTGGGTCAGCTTGTCAGCCTCGCCGTCCCGCCAGATCTGCATGATATTACCCACACACTGATTGACCTTGGTGCCGGGTTCATCCGGCAGCAGCTGGTTGATGATACGCTGGTCCAGACCCAGCTTGCGGCCATCGCCGGTAATCTTGAGCATATTGTCCTCTGAGGGGTCAACGCTGCCGCTGTGTACCCTGGAGGCGCGCTCGGAGAGAACCTGCACCATCTCTTTTTGGTGTTCAGTAGGCTGGGCCACGATGTTGTGGTATTCCACCTCCGGGGTGGGCAAGTTCAGCTGATCGGCGGTTTTGATGTCGGCAACTTCACGGAACAAGTTCATCAGCTCCGGGAGGTTGAAAAACTTGCTGAATCTCGTTCTTGCCCGGTAGCCGGTGCCTTCCGGTGCCAGCTCCAGCGCCGTGACGGTTTCTCCGAAGCGGCTGGCCCAGCAGTCGAAGTGGGTCATGTTCAGCTCTTGCAGGCGGTCATACTGGAGATACCGCTGCATGGTGTAAAGTTCATAAGGTAGGAAACGCCACGCCATACTTCCTTTCGTCCGTGGTCTTGGCGTAACCCCCTCCAGAACCGTGCTTACACCTCTCGATGTACACGGCTCGCCATCTTTCATAGTTTAAGTGATTTTGTCTTTGCTTCTTCGTAGCATTTCGGGCAGAGAGCCAATGACTTCCGCCTTTTCAGTAACATCAGTTCATCAAATTCATTATCAGCGTTCAAATCTTTTAAGCGCTTTACATGGTGCATATACACTTTCACGGGGTTTGCTCCGCACATCTCGCATTGTCCGCTTTTTAAACGTCCTGCAAGACTATTCGGTTTTATCTGCCCTCTGTATTTCGGCATAATGTCTACAAATTCAGGTGCGATATTGTTATTACGCCTAAATCCTTCATTGTAAAACTCACACCGCTTTGTTCCACTCTTGGTTTTGTAATCTGCGCCAAAGTCGCCCTTTACGCTACGGTATTTCTTATACATCTTCATAACAGAAGAATTATATTTTGCCGCCAACGTCTTTAAACAGCTTCCACGCATGATAGAATGAAATTTCCCCAGATTGCATACATTGATTGCTAACCTGTAATAATTGTACAATCCTCTGATTTCAGAATTATATTTACTGATGATTGCCACATCGTCTAATGGCATAAGCGCCCCTCTGTGGAGTGGCTTCCAAATCTCTTTGCCGTTTTCGTCTTTTTTGATTTTAAACGCACCGTATTCGTGCAGTTTCGCAATCCATTTTTCTTTCGGCATATATAACTGCACTTTTCCATACCACACCCGTTGCAGACCTTTTTTCGTCCGCTTTGTGTCCTGACTTCTTGATATTCTTATGTCGTATCCAAGATACCGCACCTTTTCAGAGGAATGGGTAACGTGAGTTTTCTCCTCCGACATTGTGAGATTTAGCTTGTCTTTTAGAAATATCTTTACCTGTTCCTTGATATTTTCAGCATCCTGCTTTGAACCTGTTATTGAAATCAGGAAATCGTCAGCGTAACGGTTGTATTGAAGTCTTTTGTAATTCTCATCCATCTCGTCTAAATGTGGTGTGGACAACATCACTTTCCTTGCTTCTTTAAATGCTGCTAGGTTTGCTTCTGTGCGCTCTATTTCCAGATTTTTCTGCGCTTTCCGATAAGCCCAGCGTACCTTATCATGGTCTTTGTGGACTTTACGGCTTCTTGTATCGCCTTTGTCAAAACTCTTTTTCATCCTTGCCATGAACTCATCAAGTTCATTCAGATAGATGTTGGCAAGTATCGGACTGACACCGGAGCCTTGTGGACTGCCGGAGTACGTTTCATGGTATGTCCACTGTTCCATATATCCTGCCCTTAGAAACTTCCACATCAGCGATATGAACGCTTCATCTTTTATGCGCTTTCTCAAAAGCTGTATTGTGATATGGTGGTCGAAGCTGTCAAAACAAGCCTTAATGTCTCCTTCGATTATCCACTTTGCACCAGTGAACAGCGTTACGATTTCTTTTAACGCTGTGTGGCAACTTCTTTTCGGTCTGAAACCATGTGAATTATCAGAGAATGTCGGCTCATAGATTGCTTCAAGTATCATACGGACAACTTCCTGTAACAGTTTATCGTCCGTTGACGGAATCCCCAATGGGCGCTTTTTACTGCTGTTTTTCTTCGCAATATAAACACGCCTTGCAGGGTTCGGCTGGTATGAGTGGTCTCTCAGCTTCTGAATGAGCTTTTCAATGCGCTCCATGCTCATACCGTCAAGAGTGAATCCGTCTGCACCTGCCGTCATGCTCCCCTGAGAGGTCGCAATATTCTGGTATGCAAGCAGATAGAACTCTGGGTTGTACAGGTTACGGTATAATCTCTCGTACCTGTACTCTTTGTTTTTTGCTTTTTCACTTAAACTTTTCAATACATTTTCGGGACTTCTCATAATGCCTCACGCACCTTTCCTTATTATTTGTATTGAAGAAAGACTGTCTCCCTTCGCCATGTGGACGGCTTTCCCGTCCTCGGACTACTACGGAGACTCTGTTGCCATAGTAAATATTCAGAGTCACTTTTCTCATAGCACTCATAGCCGATTTTCGGCATTTTACCTTAGGCAATCCCCGTTTAGAACTGTAATAACATAAGCCTGTTATGATTTCGGATGTGACGTTCGTCGTTTTCCATTATCCTATGGCTGATTTACTCTGGGTATCTTGTGGATACGCATGGCCGACTCATATCCACCAGAGTACATGCGAGTATAACTTCCTTACGCATGGAGCAACATTTTGCCCAATCTCCGACTGTCATTCAGGCAGTTTAGCTTTCATCCTTATTCATAACTTTTCGCCACTACCACGCAAACACTTTGGAAGTTTCCGTGTTTCGTGCCCTCCGACATGCTACACTCCCCATCGGGTTTCCCCTTTTGGATAAGTCGGGTGACGATAGGGTGCGGATTATTCCGCTTTGATACCTTGCCCTATTACTTGCTCAAGGTAAGATTATTACAGCCCCTTACGGGCGCACGGTCATGCTGTTCGATACGGGGGTGCCAGTGGCGAAAATCACACCACGGTTTCCGGTCAGTTCATCCATATAGCGACACTTTGCAAACATATCGCTGGACTTTTGGGCATCGCTTGTGGAGAGACCTGCCACATTCCGCATCTTGGTGTATAAAAACAGGTTTTTATAGTTATGCGCCTCATCGACGAACAGGCGGTCCACACCCAACTGCTCGAATGTTACCACATCGTCCTTGCGGCTCTCGGCCTGCAATTTCTCCAGCCGGGCTTCCAGGGACTTCTTGGTGCGTTCCAACTGCTTGACCGTGAAACGCTCACCGCCGCTGTACTTCACCTCGGCAATGCCCTCGGTGATCTCGTCGATCTGCTCCTGAAGGAGCCGTTCCTGACGCTCTCGGCTGATGGGGATTTTCTCAAACTGGCTGTGTCCCATGATGATGGCGTCATAATCGCCGGTGGCAATGCGGGCGCAGAACTTCTTGCGGTTGTGGGTCTCAAAGTCCTTTTTGGTGGTGACAAGAATGTTGGCGGAAGGATAGAGCCGCAGAAACTCCGACGCCCATTGTTCGGTCAGATGGTTCGGCACCACAAAGAGGGATTTCTGACACAAGCCCAGGCGCTTACTCTCCATGGCGGCAGCCACCATTTCAAAGGTTTTGCCAGCGCCTACCTCGTGTGCCAGCAGCGTATTGCCGCCGTACAGCACATGAGCGATAGCGTTTTTCTGGTGTTCCCGCAAGGTGATGGCCGGGTTCATACCACCGAAAGTAATGTGTCCGCCGTCGTATTCACGGGGACGGGTGGAGTTCATTTCCTCATTGTACTGGCGGACCAGAGCTTGGCGGCGGTCCGGGTCTTTCCAAATCCAGTCTTTGAAAGCGTCCCGGATCGCTTGCTGCTTTTGGGCGGCCAGGGTGGTCTCTTTGGCATTCAACACCCGGCGCTCTTTGCCGTCTGCATCCTCTATGGTGTCGTAGATACGGACATCCCGCAGGTTCAGGCTGTCCTCCAGAATCTTGTAGGCATTGGCACGGCTGGTTCCGTAGGTGGTATAGGCTGCCACATTGTTCTGGCTTACAGAGCTTTTGCCGGTGATCTGCCACTCAGCGGTGAAAGAAGAATAGTTGACCTCGATATTGCGCTGGAGATAAAACGGCGTGTCGAAGGTCTCATACATAAACTGCTGGATGTACTCTTTGTCGATCCAGGTAGCGCCCAGGCGCACCTCAATCTCCGACGCATCCAGGTCTTTGGGCTGGGCAGCGGTAAGGGCCTCCACATTGACTGCAAAGGAAGGGTCCTGCTGTGCGGCCCGCTGTGCCTGACGCAGCTTGCGCCGCACATTGCCGGACAGGTATTCGTCGGCTGTTACATAATGGGGAGTGCCGTCTTTCTCCAACTGCCCAGGTACACGGAAGATCACGCCTTTTAGCTCGGCGGCCAGTTCGTCGCCGGTCTTGCCGGTCAACTCCGCCATATACGCCATATCGACAAAGGCTTTTTCGGAAATTGATACGGCCAGAGCTTCACTTGCGGTATCCACAGTGTCCACCGCCTTGTGGGGCTTGATGGTGCGCTTGGTGAACATATCCGCCTTGCGCTCCAGCTTGCCGTCCTCGTCAATGACTTCCAGCGCGCAGAGCAGATAGTAGCTGGAATCATCAGCAAAGGCCAGCCGGTTCGCCCGGTCATTGATAAGACCATATTTTGCAGAGAAGCTGTCATAGAGCCGGTTCAGTTCGGCCTGTTTGTCCTGGATGGCGCTGTCCGGTGTGGCGGCGTCCATTTGCAGATCAATGAGCTGCTGGACACATTCTCGCAGACCCACCAGTCCTTTCACACGGGCTTCGGCGGTGGCATTCAGGTCAGGCCGTACCATACAGCTGTTTTCACGGTAATACACATCGCCGTCCACAACGGTGTAGGAGTAATTTTTCACATTGGGGTCAGCAGGGATAGAAGTGTCGATGGCTTCGCCCTCGCCCAGCTCCGGCAGCTCGGCCTCCTGGTAGGTGCCGCGAATGTACTTCACGGCATCATGCAGCTGATCGGCAAGCTCCAGCCCCTCGATGGGGTTCACGGTGTAGTCCATGCCGTGGGCGGTGCTTTCCGGTTCCTGTCGGCCCAGCACCATTTCCGGGTGGTCCAGGAAATAGCGGTTGATGGCAAAGCCGTCCTCGGTCTGCCCGGTCTGCGTCCACTCCGGCACGATGTCCAACGGACGGTCACGCTTTTGCAGGAAGATGATGTCCGAAACGACCTCGGCACCTGCGTTCTTTTTGAAAGCGTCATTGGGCAGACGGATGGCCCCCAGCAGTTCGGCGCGCTGAGCAAGATACCGGCGCACGGTGGAATCCTTGGCGTCCATCGTGTAGCGGCTGGTGACAAAGGCCACCACGCCACCGGGACGAACCTGATCCAGAGCCTTGGCGAAAAAGTAGTTGTGAATGCTGAAATTCAGCTTGTCATAGGCTTTATCCCGAACCTGATACTGGCCAAACGGTACATTACCCACCGCCAGATCGTAGAAATCCCGCCTGTCGGTGGTCTCAAACCCTGCCACGGTGATGTCGGCCTTGGGGTAGAGCTGCTGGGCAATACGCCCGCTGATGGAATCCAGCTCCACGCCGTAAAGACGGCTGTTTCGCATTTCCTCCGGCAGCATACCGAAGAAATTGCCTACACCACAGGACGGCTCCAGGATGTTGCCGGTCTCAAATCCCATGCGGCCCACAGCCTCGTAAATCGCTTTGATGACCGTAGGGCTGGTGTAGTGCGCGTTGAGGGTGGAACCTCTGGCAGCAGCGTATTCCTCCGGGGTCAGCAGTTCCTTCAGCTGGGCATATTCCTTGCTCCAGCTTTCCTTGTCGGGGTCAAAGGCATCGGCAAGGCCGCCCCAGCCCACATACCGAGAAAGGATTTTCTGCTGTTCCGGCGTTGCCTGCTCGGTGGTTTCCTCCAGGTATTTCAGCAGCTTGATTGCCTCGACATTGGCCTGGAACTTAGCCTTGGGGCCGCCTTCGCCCAGGTGATCGTCAGTGATACGGAAATTCTCGGCGGTGCGACGCAGATTGGCCTTGTATTCCTCATAAGAGGCTTCCTCGGCAGCTTTGACATTGGGGAAGGTCTGCCACTCGCCGTTTACCTGAATGGAAACGGGGTGTTCGTCCAGTACCTCATCCAGAGTCTTTTCCGGCTCGACAGCAGGCGTGGGCGGCTCCGGCTCATTGGTTCGCAGGGTCTGAACAACCACATCATAGGGCAGATTGTTCTTATCGCCCGGATAGACAGCCACAGTCTCGGCTTGGAAGGCCGGGGTTTCGGCAGCCGGTTCGGGGCGTTCCTGCTCAAAACCGTCCAACTGACGGGCATACATCCCGCGCAGCAAAGGCGCAACCTCGCTCCACTGGAAGAACAGCATGGCCAGACGCTTTTCATCTGCATCCAGCACTTCCAGCTCGATACCTTCCGGCATCGTGCGGTAATCGGCGGTCTCGCCGGTCTCCAGCTCCATCGTTTCCACGATGTTGGGATAGGCCCGGCTCAGCCACAAGGCTACCTCCTGGTTACTCTTGCCGTTGCGAAGAAGCTCGGAAAGCTCCGCCTTGTCCGCCTCACCAATCAGGCCATGGGCCAGCACATCCCGAAGGTCCTGGTCCACCGTATCCAGATTTGCAGGCAGGAATTCGGTATAGAAGTCGTTGCGGTTATCCTCCCGCAAAAGCTGCTCAAACCGTTCCCGGCTCTCAGCCCGGTAGATGGGATAGCTCATGCCGGTGGGCAGCAGCTGCACCGTGTCATCCCGCAGCTCTGTGATCTGATGGGGCCGGTCATCCAGATAGACAATATCACCCACATTGTAAGGAGGAACCGCTGGATCGTAGGAGGTTCGCTCCCGGAGTGTGCCACGAGCCGCAGCGTATTCCTCATCTGAAACCAGAACACGCAAATTATGGGGAGAAGGCTGTTCCGGCTCATCTGCCGGGACGCTCTCTCTGGATATGGCCTCCACATCCGCCATAACACGCTGGATGAATGGGTCATTATCCAGTTTTTCCTCATCCACCAGTTCACCATTCACAATGCCGCGCTCGGCCAAAGCCTCCCGAATGGCGATGGGGTCGATGTTGTCGAACCGGTCCTGTTCCGCTTCGGTGTAGAACCGGTCCTCCTTGATAAGCTGAGCGATCCGGCGCTGTACCTTGGGCCAGGGCAGCACCGTTCCTTCGGGGCTTTCCGGGCGAACCGAAAACGGGGTTTTGCCATCGCCGCCGTCAAACTCATGGGCCAGCCATGCAGCGGTATCTTTTTCCCGCCCATGTTTCTCCATGTAACGGACAACGGCGTGTTTACTTTCGATTTTGCCGTTCCAGTCCTGGATAGCCTTGTCGATGTCATTGTCCGTGAGAGGGTGCAGCAGCTCATGGAGCTTGGGATAGGTCTCGTCGATGATTTCTCGATGAAGGCGCTGGCGGAACTCCGGTGTGTCGGAATAGAGGCGGAGCAGCTCCATGTTGCCAGATCCCAGGACAGCACGGCGAATAGCGGCATTGCCCTCGATCACGGCGTTCTCATGGTCACTGTGACCGCAGGCATTGCGATATGGCACATCTTCCATAACAGCGGCAAGTACAATGGGCTTGTATTGCTCATGCAGTTCTCGAATCGTAGGGGCTGCGGCTGCTTCGGTCTCCTGAAATACTCTGGTCCCGTCTGCGCCAAACTCCGCTTCCTGGGCATTGATGTGCTGTTCCGCCTCATGGTCGATAGAGGGCATGGAATACTCCTGCCGCTCCCTGCCGCCCTTCGGGACAGCGGAAATGGTCACATCATGCTTATCCCGCAGCTGTTCCACAACCTGCTCCAGCCGGTTTGCCGGAAAGCCGCACATTTCCACACGGCCACCGCCGGGGATAGCGCGGGTCGTGAGATTGAGGTCCAGTTCCGCAGCAGCAGTTTTGGCGTCCTCACCGTACAGCTCAAAAAAATCCCCCATTTGGTAGAGGATTATATCATCCGGGTGGCGCTCCTTGACGCCGTTGTATTCCCACACAGCCGGGTCCGGCTGCTGGGCTTGCAGGGCATCTTCTTCCGCCAGGGCCTTTTCTGCCTGGATTTTGTCATACTCCGCCTGTTCCTGTTCTGTGAGATAGCGTCCCTTCTGGATCAGGTCGGTAATCCGTTTGGCGACTTTCTCCCAGGTGAAATGCACATCCGGGCAGCCGTCTTTTTTGTAGTGCAGACCTTTTCCGTCGTGGCTTTCATCGCTTTTCATTGCACCGGACAGGGCATGGGAGTGACCGCCAATACCATACTTATGCAGGCTGACGATCAGAGAGCTTTCCATATCCAGAAAATCCGCCAGCATCCGGTCATTCAGCTCCGGGGCGAGGATCTGCAAAAAAGAAACAGCCCCGTATTTTTTACCCATACGGAACTGTTTGCCGGTGCGGAACTCGAAGCCGGACGGCGCGATGAAATCCTTGGTGGACAGACCGGACGGAGCCAGCCAGTCCCATTCAAAGCGGAACGGCACCTGTTCATCCATGTGGAAAATGCCGTGAAGCTGTGCCAGCCGCGCCTTGCCGTCCAGGGTCTCGGCGGCCACGCCCAGGCGTTTGAAGTTGTTGAGAATGTCGGTCTCAATGCGCTCCAGACGGGGCTTGGCGGCCTTGAGGCTGTCGGCGTCGATGCCGAAAGTCAGGTACTTGGTCTTGATAAGACCGTTGTTGCCTCTTGCCAGCTGGTTTTGCAGCATGGTGGTGTACTCCACCCGGATGCTGTCAAAATCATCCCCCTGGAGAGGAATGTTGATGGCGCGGGCAAAGGTCTCCTCAGAGGCTGCCAGGTTCAAAAAGGACAGCTGGAACTGAATGGAGCTGTCGAAGTAGTTGAGGAAATCGCACCAGCCCTCGAAGATCGCTGTCTTGTCCTCGTTCTGCGAGAGCTGATAGTTGATGTCCTGGAATTGGATGGTCTTTGTGTAGCGGCTGCCTGCCACACGGCAGATGCCGTCCGGCCACATCCGTTCATAGGGGATACTGTCCTGAGCCGATTTTTTCTTTTTGTCTGTGCGATTGGCACGGGCAATGGCAGCCTCGATCTGCTTTCTGTCGGCGCGGGACAGCTTTTTCATCTTTTTCTGATTAACCGGCTGCGCGGTCTTTTCGTCTTTTCCGAACAGCCGGTGCAGCCAGCTTTTGATTACCGTGAACAATGTCATACACCTCCTTGTCGAGTTTTTCCTGCCGTTCCAAAACGGCATAGAAGTTGTTGGTCTGATACGGGCGCTCCTTGGGCCGGATGACGGCCACCTTGATGATATTGCCCACGATCTTTTCCAGGGGCTGACCGTGTTTTTCATACATCGCCAGCATGAAGAAGGGCAGCATGACCAGCATCATACACATGGCAGCCACGCTGTTTCCCACAGGCCCCCGGAGCAGGAAGAAAAGCGGTACGCCGATCAGCGCACCGCCGCCGAAGCAGACAAGCTGCCTCTTGGTTAAGTTGAACGCGACCTTGGTTTTGACTTTCGTAAGATCCTTGGGTACAGGTACATAAGCCAAAGGGATTACCTCCTTCCTGGTTAATGTGCATTGAAAACGGATTTTGCGAGGCTGCCGGTCTTAAAGAGCGTAAAGCACAACAGGACCGTATAGCCCACGCAGCTCCAGATGGCCATAATGATGTCGGATTCGGTGGCAATACTCTGCACCAGCACGGCGTAGATCGCCACACAGACGATGATGAGAAATGCCTGGAAGCCCAGGGCGATCAACGAGCGCAGATAGTTCTGGCCCATACCGCCCCATTCCTTGCCCATCATGGTGGCCATAGGGATGGGAGCCACCGAGGTCACAAGGTAAATCTCAATCATACGGCCATAAATCACGATAAAGATACAAATGTAAAGCGCCCACATGGTAATGCCGATAAAGAGCGACTGGAACCACAGGCCGAACAGCGGCCCCAGGTCCATATCCATCAGCCGGGACTCCATATCGGTCATGACAGAGGAGATGTCGATGGAAGCGTCGGAACCGATGATGCCCGCCGCCTGCGCCACCACACTTTGAGCTGCGTCAAACACGCCCATCACGATGTTCCAGGTGTTTGAGACGATGAGGATGGCAGCGGCAGATTTGAACACCCATTTGAAGATCATCCAGGTGTCCACATCATGCAGGTTGTTCTTGTCGGTAATCATCTGAATCAGCTCCAGCGTCATCACGATAGCCAGGATCACGCCAGCAATCGGCACCATGATGGAGTTGGAGAGATTTTGGATCATGCTGAAAATACTCCCGTTCCAGCCCTGAGGGGTCTGGCCCACCTGTGTCGCAATGTCTGCGACCTGCTGGTTCACGCTATCGAACATCCCCGATAAGTTGCTCATAATGCCGCCTACCAACATTTCCTTGAGCCAGTCAGTAAGGGCATCGAGTAAGAAATCCATACGGTGTCAACCTCCTTTCAGCCGCCCCCGCTTGGGGGCAGGGGCGGCAAGGATTTCTTATGACAGCTTAACGACGGGAGCGATCAGACGGTGAACAGGCTGGAGAGCAGGGGTACGAGGACCATGCCGACCACGGCGACGCCAGCGCCAGCCATGAGCTGCTTCATGCCCTGGGACTTCGCACCGGGGTTGTCGTTGCCGTAACCTTCCAGCAGGTTGATGACACCCCAGATGCCGAGACCAGCGCCCAGAGCGATAACGAGGGTCTGAAGAACGGTGATAGCCTGATTGAAAAATGCCATAAATTATAGTTAGCCGGAATCATTTGAAAAGTTTGATTTAGTCATTCATAGGCATACAAAAGCCGGAACAATCGGCACCCGGTTTCCGGGGCCTGATTCCGGCTGTCCTCCTTTTTTCATTATTTTTTGGTGATTGTCCGCTTTGTACGCCGATGGCCCCATCCGGGGCGGTTGAGGCGGGTAGATAAGATCACTCCTATTACAATAAATTTGGACAGGAAAGCCGGACAGCCAGTCCGGCTTTCCCTCCATCTCGTGCCTAAGCTACAATGAGAGGAGCAACTGGCTGACCAATCACTCCTTGGGCTT
>NZ_NFHC01000031.1:0-29672 GCF_002161245.1 Flavonifractor sp. An9 | reverse complement strand
GGCGGCCGTTTTTCGTGGGAATCCGCCCCTTTTGCCGGGGAAACGGATTGCCACGCCAGTGTGCGCACTGGCTCGCAATGACAGGCTTGTGCAAAACAGCTATTTTGCAACAGGCCCTTTTTTAACGTTGCAGGGGCGACCTTTATGGTCGCCCGCATTCTCAGACGGAGGGGTTCTCAATGGCCCGTACCGGCTTGCAGGGATTGCCCACCGCCACCACGTTGGAGGGGATGTCATGGACCACCACGCTGCCCGCGCCGATCACCGACCCGCTGCCGATGGTGACACCGGGCAGCACCGTCACGTTGCCGCCGATCCATACGTTGTCTCCCACGGTAATGGGCTTGGCAAATTCCAGGCCGCTGTTGCGGGTGGGGGCGTCCAGGGGATGGCCTGCGGTGTAGAACCCGCAGTTGGGGGCAATGAACACATTCTCCCCAAAGACCACCGGGGCGCAGTCCAGCACTACCAGATTGTAGTTGGCGTAAAAATGCTCCCCTACCGTGATGTTGGAGCCGTAGTCGCACTTGAAGCCGTGGTTGATGGTGAGATGCTCCCCGGTCTTGCCCAGCAGCTCCTTCAGCAGGGCCAGGCGGGCCTCTCCTTCCGTGGGGGAGAGCTGTTCCAGCTGGTGGCACAGCTGAGCCGCCCGGGTCCGCATGGCCTGCAATTCCGGTACCTCGGCGTTGTACAGCTCACCGGCAATCATCTTTTCCAGTTCTGTCATAGCGCATACCTCCAAAAAACGGGCGGCCTTTTGGCCGCCCGTCCTGTTTTATTGGGGATTGGGATTCTGAGGCTTGTCCCCACGGGGACGGCGGTGATACCGGCGGCGGGGCCGCTTCTTCTCACCGGCGGCATTGGCCTGTCCACCCTCGGCGGCAGCCTTTTCAGGCGCAGGCTTCTCCTGTGGCTTGGGTCTGCTCTCAGGCCGGGGCTTGGCCTCTCCCTTGGGAACCTTGGGCTGGCTGGCCTTCTGAGCGGGCTTGGCCTCCTCCTTCTTGCTCTGGGCCTGAGGCTGCTGCTCGCCGCCGCTCTTCCGGCGGCGGCTGCGGCTCCGGCGGGACTCCTGAGCGGGGGCGTTCTCCTCCTCAAGGGCCGCGCTCAGCCCGGCCAGGGCGGCGTTGACGCTGCCGGTCAGGGTGCGGGGCTCCTCCACGGGAGTTACCTTCCGCAGCTTTTCCAGCTCCTGGGCGGGAGGCTCCACATAGTCCTCCGGCCGCTTGCCCTTGCCGTTGCGGATCACCCGCAGCTCGCAGTTGTGGAAGCACTTGGGGGTCTCGGGGGCGCTGTCCAGCCGTACCTTTACCGTCTCCTTCAGCAGGTCCACCTGGCACACGTTGCCCGCCCCCTCGGGGGTCTCCACAAAGGACTCGTTCTTGGGCATCCGGTGGACCGCGTCCTCATATGCCTCCTGCTCGTATTTCAGGCAGCACATGAGCCGCCCGCAGGTGCCCGAGATCTTGGTGGGGTTGAGGGACAGGTTCTGGGTCTTGGCCATCTTGATGGACACCGGCTGGAACTCGTCCAGGAAGGAGGCGCAGCACAGAGGCCGGCCGCAGATCCCCAGGCCGCCCAGCATCTTGGCCTCGTCCCGGACGCCGATCTGCCGCAGCTCGATGCGGGCGTGGAACACGCTGGCCAGATCCTTCACCAGGGCCCGGAAGTCCACCCGGCCGTCGCTGGTAAAAAAGAAAAGGATCTTGTTGCCCTCGAAGTTGTACTCCACCTCCACCAGCTTCATGTCCAGCCCGTGGGCGGCGATCTTCTCCTGGCAGATGGTGAAGGCCTTCTTCTCCTTCTCGTGGTTCTTCTCCACCGTCTCCAGGTCCTTGTCGGTGGCGATACGCACCATGGGGCGGAGGGGCTGCACCACCTCTTCATCCTCCACTATGGTGTTGCCCTGGGCGCACTCGCCGTACTCCAGGCCCCGGGAGGTCTCGATAATGACCCCCTGACCGGGCGCGACCTGCTGTCCCTGGGGATCGAAATAATATTGCTTGCCCCCGCTTTTAAAGCGGACGCCGATGATTTCGGTCATGGTTACCTCCAAATTGGAAATATTGGGGCCGGATTTACCGGCACAGCTGGGCTAATCCCGCCCCCAGCCAGCCGGCCATATGGCCGGGGCCCACATAGAAGCCGCAGGCGGTGCGCAGCTGTTCCGTCAGAGCGGCGGCCCCGGTGAGGGCCTTGGGGGACAGGGCCTTGGCCCCCTTTTCTGCCAGCGTCCGGCGGCGGGGGTCGCTCTCATGGAGGGCCCCGGCGGCACACACCAGGCAGTCCCGCACCAGCAGCAAAAACTCATCCAGCAGAGCGTTGAGGGAATCCCGGTCCCACTTGTCCCGCTCCAGTCCGGCGCAGAACTCCAGCAGGGCCAGCTCGTCCTTGGCACAGAAGCGCTCCAGCAGGGCTGCCGCCCCCTCCAGAGCCTTGCCGTCGGCGGCCTTGCCCTCCAGCTGGTCCACCGCCCGGCCCAGAATGCCCTCGCATCGGGCGGCGGCATTGGAGATCTCCGCCGGGGAGCGGTCGGGGTACCGGGCGGTCAGCCAGGTCTCCGCCTCCTGTACCGTCACCGGGGAGAGGGCCAGTACCTCGCACCGGGAGCGCACTGTGGACAGCAGCGCGGCGGCATTGTCGGTGAGCAGGAGGAAGGCGGCGTAAGCCGGACCCTCCTCCAGCAGCTTGAGCAGCGCGTTCTGGCTGGGGTCCTTCATGTTCTGGGCCCCCTCCAGGATGTACACCTTCCGGGGGGCCTCGTTGGGCTTGATGTAGGCGTCGCTGCGCAGGGCCCGGATGCGGGCCACGTTGAGCTCGTCCCCCTCCCCTCCGGCGTGGATCACGTCGGGATGGATATGCCCCAGGGCCTTTTTACAGCCGGAGCAGGCCATGCAGGGGACCTCCCCGCCGCCGGTACACACCAGGGCAGCGGAGAGCAGGCCGGCCAGGGTGCGCTTGCCCGACCCCGCCGGCCCGCTGATGATGTAGGCGTGAGACAGCCCCCGCCGGGCAGTCTCCAGAGAGAGCTGCCGCTTCAGGGGGGCGTTGCCCGCCAATAAGGACAGGTCCATCTTATACCCGCTCGAACCGCTCGATGTCCACCACAAAGATGGTGGCGCCGCCTACCACAACCTCCACGGGCATACTGGGATAGTAGCCGTAGCTCATCTCGGTGGTGGTGGGGATCATCTGCTTGCGGGAGTGGGAGTGCTCCTTGATGATGTCAATGACGTTCTGTACCTTCTCCTCATCCACGCCGATGAGGATGGTTACGTTGCCCGCCATAAGAAAGCCGCCGGTGGTGGCCAGCTTGGTGGACGAAAAGCCCTTTTTCGTCAGGGCCTGAGTGACAGTGTTGGCGTCGTCGTGATTGATGATAGCCAGAACCAGTTTCATGGGTATCCCTCCTGCTCAAAGATGCCGGAAGTCCGGCGCTGAGGCCGCTTTTCACAGGACGGCCACAGAAACATCTTCCAGTGTATTATAACCTATTTGTTTCAAATATGCGATACTTTTTTTGTCCACCCGCTCCCCCGGCGCAATGACGGGAACCCCTGGGGGATAAGGGGCTACCTGGCAGGCGGCCACCTGTCCCTCCGCCTGTTCCAGGGGGAGGCTTTGCCGGGGCGCAAAGAGGGCCTGCCGGGGGGTGAGGGCCATCTCCGGCGGCTCCGGTGGGGCGGGATAACCGGGGCATGGCCCCAGATCCACCTGCCTCAGTGCCTCTTCCAGCCTCGCAAAGTCCGACCGGCTGTCGGCACAGGTGGGGATGAACACCACATGGCCCCCGTCGGCCATTTCGGGCCATACGTTGCGCCCCTCCAGGGCATCCTGGGCGGCGTAGCCGTCGGGGGCGCACACCACCAGCCGGGTGGGGTCCAGAGGGGCCACTTCCTCCGTGAGGGCGGGGAATGTATTTCGCAGCCGGGCCACTTCCTCCACCGTTTTGCGGTAGGCATCCGCCCCTCCCTCCAGCATATGGGCCCGGCACAGGTCCAGTGCGGCCATCATGGGATAGGAGGGGCTGGAGGAGCCGTAGATGCTGGCCGCCCGCCGCAGCCCGGCGTGGGAGAAGGTACCGTTTGAGAACAGCAGGGCGGTCTGCCCCGGGGCGGGGAGAGTTTTGTGGGCGGACACCACCAGCAGATCGGCGGCATTCAGCCCGTAATCCCCCAGAAAGGGCAGATGGGCCCCGTGGGCCCCGTCCACCACCAGTACGCCCCCGTGGCGGTGCATGATCTTCGCCAGAGCGGGCAGGTCGGACAGTACGCCATAATAAGTAGGAGAGGTGATGCACAGGGCCTTGATCTCCGGGTTGGACTCCAGCAGCTCCTCCACCCGTTCCGGGGAAACCGGCCCGGTCACCCCCGCCTGGGCCAGCCAGGGCCGGTCCAGATACACCGGCTTTAAGTCCAGCAGGGCCAGGGCGTTGTAGGCCGAGCGGTGGCTCCCCCGGTCCAGCAGCACCCTGTCCCCCGGCTGACAGGCCAGGGTGAGGGCGGCCAGCACTCCCTGGGTGGAGCCGCCGGTGAGGAAGAGGCAGCTGTCCATATGCAATGCCTCCGCCCACAGCGCCTCCGCCTCCCCAATGGCCCCGCCTCCGTCAAACAGGTTGCCGGTGGGGGGCAGTTCGGTAAAGTCGATGGCGGCCAAGCTGCCCAGCCCCGGCAGGGACTTGCCCTTGTGGCCGGGCATATGCATCCGCAGGGGATCCCGGGCCGCAAAGGCGGTCAGGGCGTCATACAGCGGCGTGTTTTCCACAGGATTTCCCTCCTTTGTGGATGAAACTCAGATAGCCCCTTCGATCCAGGCCGAGCCGGCCACCGTGTCCCCCAGATAGAACACCGCCAGCTGGCCCGGTGTGGGGGCACGAGCGGGGGCCTTCATCTCGATGCGTACCCCGTTTTCGTGGGGATAGAGGATACCCTCCGCCTGAGTGCGGGAGTGGCGCAGGCGGACGGTGACCTCCAGGGGCCCGTCCAGCCCCTCCACCCCGATCCAGTTGGGGGAAGAGCCAAACACGGTGGACTTGCCCAGGTCGGAGCCGTCGGACAGCACCACCTCGCTGGCCTCCGGCCGCAGGGCGGTAACAAAATAGCGGTGGGGCCCCGAGACCCCCAGCCCCCTCCCCTGGCCCAGAGTATAGTGGTGGATCCCCTTGTGGCGGCCCAGCACCTTGCCATCCTTATCCACAAAATTACCCGACCGTGTGGAAAACCCCCGGCGGTCCAGCCAGGCGGCGTAGTCCCCGTCGGGGATGAAGCAGATCTCCATGGAGTCCGGCTTGTCGGCCACGGGAATGCCGAAGTTGTGGGCCAGGGCCCGAACCTCTGCTTTTTCGTAATTTCCAAGGGGGAAAATCACTCTCTGTAATTGCTCTCTGGTCAAACGGGCCAGCATATAGGACTGATCGTTGGCGGGTCTCCCCTTTTTCAGCACCCCGTTTTCCACATTGGCGTAGTGTCCGGTGGAAACATAGCGGGCCCCGATTTTGTCGGCCAGCCGGAACAGGGCGGGGAATTTCACCGTGGGGTTGCACAGGGCGCAGGGCAGGGGCGTGCGGCCGCTTTGATAGGCGGCGGCAAAGGGGGCGCATACCTGCTCGTCCAGATCGGCCCGGATGTCGGCGATCTCAAAGGGGATGGACAGGCGCTGGGCCACGGCGGCGGCGTCAGCCGCCCCGGTGCCACCCAGGCCGATGTCCAGATAGAGGCCGGTGACGGCAAAGCCCCCCTCCTTTAGCAGACTGGCCGCCACGGCGGAGTCCACCCCGCCGGACAGGCCCAGAACGATTTTTTCCATATAAACTCCTTATTTCTCCAAGGCCACCATCAGCACGGCAATATCCGCCGGGCTGACGCCGGAAATGCGGGAGGCCTGGCCCAGGTTCAAAGGCCGGATCTGGTCCAGCTTCTGCCTGGCCTCCAGCCGCAGGCCCTCCATGGACAGGTAGTCCAGGTCGGCAGGCAGGGGCCTGTCCTCCATCTTCCGCTGCTCGGCCACCTGCCGCAGCTGCCGGTCGATGTACCCCTGATATTTTACCGAGATTTCCACCGCCTCAGTCACTTCTGTGGATAACTCCGGGCGGTTGGGGTCCACCGCGGCCAGACTGTGGTAAGTATTCTCCGGTCGGCGCAGCAGGTCCACCAGACGGCCCTCCGCCGTGCCGGTGTGGGTGAGGCGGCGTATCTCACGGTCCACGGCGGCGTATTTCTCCTCTACCGCCGCCATTCTTTCATCGCTGACCAGCCCGATGGCGTGGCCCATGGGGCACAGCCGCCGGTCGGCGTTGTCCTGCCGGTGGAGCAGCCGGTACTCGGTGCGGGAGGTCATCATCCGGTAGGGCTCGTTGGTGCCCTTGGTCACCAGGTCGTCGATGAGCACCCCGATGTACCCCTGGTCCCGCCGCAGGATGAGGGGGTCCCGGCCCAAAATCTTCAGGGCGGCGTTCACCCCCGCCACAAAGCCCTGGACGGCGGCCTCCTCATAGCCGGAGGAGCCGTTGAACTGGCCCGCGCCATAGAGACCCTTCACCTTCTTGTGCTCCAGGGTGGGCATAAGCTCGGTGGGGTCCACGCAGTCGTATTCGATGGCGTAGGCGGGCCGGGTCATTTCGGCCCGCTCCAGGCCGGGGATGGTGTGGAGCATCTGGATCTGCACCTCCTCGGGCAGCGAGGAGGAAAAGCCCTGAAGGTACAGCTCCTCGGTGTTCAGCCCCATGGGCTCCAGAAAGAGTTGGTGCCGCTCCTTGTCGGGGAAGCGGACGATTTTGGTCTCAATGGAGGGGCAGTACCGGGGGCCCACCCCCTCGATGGTGCCGTCGTACAGGGGGGAGCGGTCCAGATTGGCCCGGATGATGTCGTGAGTTTTTTGATTGGTGTAGGTCAGCCAGCAGATGGCCCTGTTTTCCGGGGGTGTTTTGGTCTCAAAGGAGAAGGGCACCACCTGCTGGTCTCCCGGCTGGACCTCCAGCTGGGAGAAGTCCACGCTGCGGGCGTGGATGCGGGGAGGCGTGCCCGTCTTAAAGCGGCGGAGGGTGACCCCCAGCCCTTTCAGGCTGTCGGTCAGGGGCAGGGCGGCGGCCAGGCCGTCGGGGCCGGAATCACGGGTCACCTCGCCGATAATGGTGCGGCCTCCCAGGAAGGTACCCGAGGCCACCACCACCGCACGGACCTGATATTCTGCGCCGTATACCGTGCGCACGCCGGTGACCTGGCCATTTTCCGTCAGAATATCGGTGACCTCCGCCTGCTTGACCCACAGGTTGTCCTGGTTTTCCAGGGTGTGCTTCATGACCTCCTGGTACCGGCGGCGGTCGGCCTGGGCCCGGAGGGACCACACCGCCGGGCCTTTGCCCCGGTTCAGGAGCCGGTACTGGATACAGGCCTGGTCGGCGGCTCTGGCCATCTCCCCGCCCAGGGCGTCCAGTTCCCGGACCAGATGGCCCTTGCCGGTGCCGCCGATGGCCGGGTTGCAGGGCATATTGCCCACCGCGTCCAGATTGACGGTAAAGCACAGGGTACGCAGGCCCAGCCGGGCGGCGGCCAGCGAAGCTTCAATGCCCGCGTGGCCCGCTCCAATCACAGCAATATCAAAGGTTCCAGCGTCGTAAGTCGTCATATTAGGTCCAAGTCCTTTTATTCCAAAATAAAATCGTGGGGACAGGCGTTACGCCCCGTATACGATGGTCACCGCCTGGTGGCAGTTGGCCACCTCCACCACCCGGTGATCTCCGCCGTACTCCCCGTCCAGGGTCCAGGCCAGATCCTGATCGCTGATGATGCGCAATTTGTTGGCCCGGAAGCAGGTCACCAGCCCCTTGTCGTCGCTCTCCACATTGGTGAGGGCCTTCAAGATCCGCTGGAGCTGGAGCAGAGTCTTGGGCTGGCGCACCAGCATCACCTCAAACAGGCCGTCGTCCAGGGCGATGGGCCGGTGAGGATTGGCCTGGATACCGGCAATGGAGTGGGTGTTGGACACAAACCCCAGACAGTAGCTGCCCAGTTCCACCTTGCCGTCGTGCTCCACCGTCATGGAGTAGGGCTTGATGGACCCCAGCCGGGAGAGCACCCCCATCAGGTAGGCCATATGGCCGAAAATGTGCTTGACCTGCTGGGGGGTGTTGTAGGACAGGTCGGTAAAGGCCCCGAAGGCGGCCACATAGAGGAAATCCTGATCGTTGAACTTCCCCACATCCACCGGCCTGGGCTTTCCCGCCGCTGCCACCACCGCCAGCTCCTCCAGGGTGCGGGGCAGTTCCAGGTTTTTGGCGAAGTCGTTGGTGGAGCCCGCCGGGATGTAGCCCACCGTGGGCCGCGCCTCGGGAGGCAGTTCCATCAGACCGGTCACCACCTCATGAAGGGTGCCGTCGCCGCCGGAGCATACGATGCGGTCAAACTCCCCAGCCCGGTCCCGGGCCACCGCCGTGGCGTCCCCCGCCCCCCGGGTGGGATGGACGGTCACGTCCCACTCCGCCGTCAGCTCATCCAGAATGGGGGCCAGACGTCCCCGCAGGGTGCCCTTGCCCGCGTACAGATTGTAGATAAATAACAGCTTTTTCATCTCGCTCGCTCCAAAAATGGGACGCCGGTGGGTCCCAGCATAACATTGTTCCATATTATATACCGCCCCGGTGGAAAAACACAACTCTTTTACGCATAAACTGCCTATATTCCCTTAAAAACAGAAAAATCCACAGCCCCACTTGCTTTTCTGCGCTAAAGTGTGTAAAATATGGATTTAATCTCAGCGCAAAGGAAGTGTACGCTATGGACCGCAAAGCCCTGTCCGCCGCCTTTCCGGTGACGGTGCCGGTGCTGATGGGCTATCTGGCCATCGGCATGGCCTTCGGCTTTATGCTCCAGGCCGTGGGCTATAACTTTATCTGGGCCTTTTTCATGTCCCTCACCATCTATGCCGGGTCGGGCCAGTACCTGGGGGTGACCCTGCTGGCCACCGCCGCCTCCCTGGGTACGGTGGCCCTCATGACCCTGCTCATCAATTTCCGCCACCTGGTATATGGCCTGTCCATGCTGGAGAAGTTTCGGGGTATGGGCTGGCGGAAATTCTATATGATCTTCTCCCTCACCGACGAGACCTACGCCCTGCTCTCCTCCGCCCAGGCCCCGGTGGGGGTGAACCCCAGGAACTTCTATTTTGCCATCGCCCTGCTGGACCACAGCTACTGGATCATCGGCTCGGTGATCGGCGCGGTGGCGGGGGCCCTCATCCCGGTGGATACCAAGGGCATCGACTTTGCCATGACCGCCCTCTTTGTGGTCATCGCCGTGGACCAGTGGAAGGCCTACCGCAGGCACCTGCCCGCCCTGCTTGGGTTTGGGGTTACCATCGTATTTCTCATTATTCTGGGCCAGATCTTCGGCCAGCAGCAGATGCTCATTGTCTCCCTGGGCGTCATCGTACTGCTGCTGCTTATCCTGCGGGATAAGCTGGAGGAAAAGGAGGAAGAAAAATGCTGACCACCGCCGGGGCCATTGCCGCCATCGCGGTCATGGCTGTTGTCACCTTTCTCACCCGGGCCCTCCCCTTCCTGCTCTTTGACCGGGGGAGCGCGCCCCCCAAGATCATCCTCTACCTGGGCCGGGTGCTGCCCCCTGCCGTCATTGCCATGCTCATCATCTACTGCCTGAAGGACATCTCCTTTGCCCAGGCCGGAAGCTGGCTCCCCCAGCTTATCTCGGTGGCGGTGGTGGTGGTGCTCCACCTGTGGAAGCACAACAATCTGCTGAGCATCTTCGGCGGCACCATCCTGTACATGGTTCTGGTCCAGGCCGTCTTTGTGTGAAGGCGGCCTTCCACAGGGCCGTTTTTCCACCGGCGGAAGGGCCGGGGTTAGCTTCGGCTCATTTTCCAACCTGCCAGATCATGATTGCCCCAACCCATTGGGGCACAAAGGTTTGAAAGAAAAACAGAAAGAAGGGGCGCCGCGCAGCGGCGCCCCTTCTATTTACCTAAGAAAAGAGTTTTGCACATTATCCACATGGTTTTCCACATAGGTTAATGAAGCAGTGCCTGGTACTCCTCCGCCTTGCCTACCCGGCCCACGGCGGACAGGGAGGCCTGGGACAGATCCATCAGCTCCTCCGCCAGCGCGCGCACATCCTCCCGGGTGACGGCGTCGTAGGCGGCGATGATCTCCTCCTCGTCCAGTACCCGGCCCACCAGCATCTCGCCCCGGCCCAGGCTGCTCATATGGGCCTGGGTGGATTCCAGCCCCATCAGCACATTGGCCTTGGACTGCTCTCTGGCCCGGTCCAGCTCCTCCTGGGTGACGCCGTGTTCGTTGAAATCCCGGATGACGGCCAGAATGGTATCCAGAGCCTGGCGCTCGGTCTCCTTGCCCAGGGCGGTGTAGATGCCGAAGTAGCCCGCGTCGTCGTGGCAGGTGCCGTAGGAATAGACGGAGTAGCACAGCCCCTTCTGCTCCCGCACCTGCTGGAACAGCCGGGAGGACATCCCGCCCCCCAGAATGGAGGACAGCAGCTGGAGGGTGAACCGCCGGGGGTCGGAGAAGGACAGTCCCGGGAAGGCCAGGGTCAGGTGGTTCTGCTCGATGGCCTTCTTCTTGACCACAATGCCGCTGCGGTAGGCGGCGGGCTTGCTGATGATGGGTTTGCGGGGTTCCAGCACCGAGAACCGGGCGGCCAGATCGTCCACGCCGGCCTGGGTGAACCGGCCCGACAGGGCCACCACAATGGACTCCGGGCCGTAGTGGCTGTCCTTGTACTGCCGAAGCCAGGCCCCGTCCATCTGTTCCAGGGTGGCTTTTTTGCCCAAAATGGGCCGGGCCAGAGGGGAACCCTGAAAGACCACCCCGGCCAGCCGTTCGGCGCACAGGTCCTCGGGGTTGTCCTCGTACATTCCGATTTCCTCCAAAATGACCCCACGCTCGGTCTCCACATCGCCGTCGTCAAATTTGGAGTGGAAGAACATATCGCACAGGATGTCGGTGGCCATAGGCAGATGGGTGTCCAGCACCCGGGCGTGGAAGCAGGTGCACTCCTTGGTGGTGAAGGCGTTGACCTGCCCGCCGATGGCGTCCATCTCCTCCGCCAGCTGGGCGGCGGTGCGGGTGGCCGTGCCCTTGAAGAGCATATGCTCGATGAAGTGGGCGGCGCCTCCCTCCCCCGGCTTTTCGTGGCGGGAGCCGGTGCCCACCCAGATGCCCAGGCAGGCCGAGCGCACACCGGGCACCTGCTCGGTGAGAATACGCACCCCGTTGGGGAGCGTCCGTTTTTCATACTTCAAACAAAAGGACCTCACATTCATTTGTGTGGGGATCAACCCCGGAGGGCGATCAGGAGCAGTACCACCCCGGTGATCGCCAGGACAAGGGCCAGGTATCCGATGACTTTCATTTTCATGCCATGCCGCTCCTCTCCTCAGATTGCCCTGCACGGCATTATATCATACCTGAAATGGCTTGTCAGCCGAAAAACAAAGGGCCCAGGGGGCAAAATAGAAAATTCTGTGAAAATCGCCTCCTTTACGATGGGGCTGGAAACGAGTATACTGAGTTTAGTAATCACAGCCCCAGAGGCGGAAAGGAAGTTGGATTATGAATCAGGAAGCGCTGAAGGTACTGGAAGAGCGGCGCAGCTGCCGGGCCTACAAGCCGGAGCAGATCACCGAGGAGGAACTGCAGGCGGTGCTGAAGGCGGGCACCTACGCCCCCACCGGCATGGGCAGACAGTCCCCCATCATCGTGGCCGTGCAGGACAAGGAGATCATCGCCGCTTTGAGCAAGCAGAACGCCGCCATCATGGGCAAACCGGATATGGATCCCTTCTACGGCGCCCCCACCGTGCTCATCGTGCTGGCCAACAAGCAGTTCCCCACCTGGTTCTATGACGGCTGCTGCGTCATGGACAACCTGCTCAACGCCGCCGAGGCCGTGGGGCTGGGCTCCTGCTGGATCCACCGGGCCAAGGAGGAGTTTGAGTCCGCCGAGGGCAAAGCTCTGCTGGCCAAGTGGGGCATCGAGGGGGATTACGAGGGCATCGGCCACTGCATCCTGGGCTACCGGGCCGACGAGAAGCCCGCCGCCCCCGCCCGCAAGGACAACTACGTCTATTATGTGCGGTAAAAGCCGAAAATAAGCAAAAAGCGCGCCGAAAGGCGCGCTTTTTGTGTTAATGAGGGCTAATTCGGCTTTACGTCAGTCCAGCTTCAGATCTCCCTCTTTGATCCAGCCGATCCTGCGGAAGAACAGGCCGAACAGCCAGGTAAGGACGGCGGGGAGCACAAAGCAGATCAGGATCATTCCCGTCCAGTCGAAGGCGGTGATGGCGGCCTTGGCCCCGGTGGCCACGTCGTTGACCCAGCCGGTGTATACCCCGATGGGGCCCACCATGCCGCAGGTGCCCATGCCGGAGGCTACGCCGGAGGCCGGGTCGTTCATCTGGAATCCAAAGACACAGGTGGCCAGAGGCCCGGTAATGGCGGAGGTGAGAATGGCAGGCAGCCAGATTTTCGGGTTTTTCACGATGTTGCCCATCTGGAGCATGGAGGTGCCCAGACCCTGACTCACCAGGCCGCCCCAGCGGTTCTCCCGGAAGGAGAGCACCGCAAAGCCCACCATGTTGGCGCAGCAGCCCGCCACCGCGGCGCCGCCCGCCAGACCGGTGAGGCCGATGGCGGCGCAGATGGCCGCCGACGAGATGGGCAGGGTGAGGGCGATGCCGATGACCACCGATACCAGAATGCCCATCCAGAAGGGCTGGAGGACGGTGGCCCACTTGACGAAGTCACCCAGGGCGGAGGCCGCCGTACCGATGGCGGGGGCCCACAGGGCGGACAGTCCCACGCCGGAGAGAATGGTCACCAGGGGGGTAACCAGCAGATCAATCTTGGTCTCTTTGCTTACCACCTTGCCCAGCTCGGCGGCGATGATGGCGATAAAGAGCACCGCCAGAGGTCCGCCGGCTCCCTTACCGCCGTCCAGGGTGGTGGAGCCCAGGGCGTTGGCGGCATAGCCCACCGTGGCCAGGGAGAAGAGCACCAGGGGGGGCGACTGGAGGGCGTAGCCAATGGCCACCGCCATGGCCGCGCCGCTCATGGCCGAGCAGTAACCGCCCACCTCCACCAGGAAGGCCAGCCCCAGCTGTTTGCCCAGGGTGTCCAGGATGGTGCCGATGAGCAGGGAGCAGAACAGACCCTGAGCCATGGCTCCCAGGGCGTCCACGCCGTACCGCTTGGCGGAAATTACAATGTTTTTCTTTTTGAGAAATGCCGAAATCTGTCCCATAACCAGTTCCTCTGTCAAAAAGTCATTACAGGTGTCATGACACCTTAATGCACTATTATAATGCGTATTGAACAAAGCCTTGGCTTTGTTCAGGTGCAAGGTTTTTGGACAAAATATTTCAAAAACCTTGCACCTTCCGCTGATGCGTTGAGACGCACCAGCGGAAATACGCATTGTAACAATGGCTGAATTCCATAAAAGCGGCTTTCTTAAGCCGTTTTTATGGAATTGCGCGGCTATCGCCGCGCGAATAAACCGATTTACGGTTTATTCAATAGACATTATTATAACGAGGGAAGAAATTTTGTCAAGGAAAAGATGCCCCCTTTGGGGGAATGTGGTACAATGAAGAAAACACGCCAGAGAAAAAGGGAGAACGCATATGACATTATCTGATCGTCTCGGTTCCCGGGCGGACATCACCGCCGGGGTGATTACTACCTTCCGCACCCTGTCCCGCCACCCTCACCCCTCTCACCACGAGGAGGCAGTGGGTCAGGACTACATGGAGTTTCTCCGGGGCCTGGGCCTCTCCCCCGTCCGGGATGAGGCGGGCAACGTGATGGCGGACTGCCCCGCCACCCCCGGCCGGGAGGACGAGCCTCTGCTCATCCTCCAGGGCCACATGGACATGGTGTGCGCCGTGGCTCCCGGCAGCGGGTTCGATCCCCTCACCGATCCGGTGACCATTCTGGAACAGGACGGATATCTGTGTACCGACCGCCGCTCCTCCCTGGGGGCGGACAACAACCTGGGAAACGCCGCCGCCCTGTGGGTGGTACAGCAGGGGGTGAGTCACGGCCCCCTGCGCTTCCTCTTCACCGTAGGCGAGGAGATGGGCCTGGAGGGGGCCAAGGTGGTGGACCCGGCCTGGCTGGCGGGTGCGGCCTGGCTGCTCAACACCGACGGCTTCCATCTGGGCAGAGCCATTGTGGGCTCCGCCGGAGGGCGGCGGGAATGCTGGACCCGGGCCCTGGACACCTGCCCCACCCCGGAGGGTGAGGCCTGGAAAATCTCCCTCACCGGCGGCACCGGCGGCCACTCCGGCGACGACATCCACCTGGGCCGCATCAACCCTATCAAGGTGCTGGCCGCTTATTTGAAGGACCGGCCCGCCCTGGCGGTGGCAGATTTCACCGGCGGCTCCGCTTTCAACGCCATCCCCGCCGGGGCAGAGGCTGTGGTGGTGGGTCAGAAGCCGGACCTGGGAGCGCTGGAGGAGGCCCTTCTCCCCTTCCATGCCACTGACCCCAACCTGAAACTGGACCTGTCCCCGGTGGATCGCCCTGAGACTGTGTGGACGGCAGATTTCCGCCGGGAAGTGCTGGATCTGCTCACCGCCCTGCGCCACGGTGTGTTTGCCATGGACCCCCAGTTCCCCGGTGTGGTAAGGGCCTCGGTCAATCTGGGGGTGGCCCGGCGGGAGGAAAATACCTTCGCCGTCCGCCTCTTCCTCCGGGCTGCCCGGCAGGAGGACGAGGGAGCCATGGCGGCGGACAATCGCCGGTTGGCGGAACAGGCCGGCTTCTCCCTCACCGTCACCGGCTATCCCGGCTGGCCGGGAGATAAAAACAACCCCCTGGCCCAGGTGCTGGACCGGGTGTACCGGGCCCAAACCGGGCGGGGGCTGGAAATCAATATGGTCCATGTGGGGTTGGAGCCCTCGGTGTTCCGGGCAAAAGCGCCGGGACTGGTGATGGCCTCCACGGGACCGGATATCATGGACGCCCACTCGGTGGACGAGCGGGCGCCGCTGGCGGGGCTGGCGGATTACGCCCTGCTGCTGGCGGGGCTGCTGGAGGAGCCCCTCAGCTGAGCAGCTCCTTGTACAGGGCGGGGGCATCGGCCTTGCCCACGTGCTCGGCCACCGACAGCACCTCCACTTTCACGGTGCGCTCGCCGAAGCGCAGCTCCAGCACGTCGCCTACCTTCACGTCGTAGCTGGCCTTTACCGGCCGGCCGTTGGCGGTGACCCGCTGGTTGTCGCAGGCCTCGTTGGCCACCGTCCGGCGCTTGATGAGCCGGGAGACCTTGAGCCATTTATCCAGGCGCATATTGAGTCCTCCTTGTTATAAAAAAACGTAATATTACAAAAGTGCCAGTCCTTCCGGACTGGCACTTTTTATCAGGTCAGATTACTGAGCCACGACGTCCTTCAGGGCCTTGCCGGGCTTAAACACGGGCACCTTGGAGGCGGGGATCTTGATGCTCTCCTTGGTCTTGGGGTTGCGGCCGGTGCGCTCGGCACGGCACTTCACCTCAAAGGCGCCAAAGCCCACCAGCTGGACCTTATCACCCTCGGCCAGGCACTGGGAAATGACCTCGATGGCGGCGTTGATGGCGTTCTCGGTATCCTTCTTGGACAGGCCGGCCTTCTCGGCGGCCGCATTGATCAGTTCAGCCTTGTTCATTTGGTGCGTTCCTCCTGTTTTGCTCTGTTGTACTTGATATTTACTTAAGGCAGTGTGCCTTTAAGTTTCCTTGGCGTGCTCCCATAGCTTGTCCAGTTCTTCCAGAGTCATGCCCTCCATGGACTGATTCTGGGCGGCGGCCTGTTCCTCCACCTTGGCAAACCGGCCGATGAACTTGTCGGTGGCCTTGCCCAGCGCCACCTCCGGGTCTACCTTCAAAAAGCGGGAGACGTTGACGGCGGAGAAGAGCAGGTCGCCCAGCTCCTCCTCCACGTTGGTGCCCTCAGCCACGGCGGTTTTCAGCTCCTCCAGCTCCTCGGACAGCTTGTCCAGAGCGCCGGAGATATCCGGCCAGTCGAAGCCCGCCTTTTTGGCCTTCTTCTGCACCTTCTCCGCCCGCCACAGGGCGGGCAGAGAACGGGCCACGGCGGAGAGGGCGTCGGTATTGGTGGCCTGGCCCTTTTCCTTGCGCTTGAGCTCCTCCCAGTTGGTGAGCACCTCACCGGTGCCCGATACGCTCACATCCCCGAACACATGGGGGTGGCGGTAGATGAGCTTTTTGCACACGCCGTCGGCCACATCGTCCAGATTGAACCGGCCGGCCTCCTGTTCCATGCGGGCGTGGAAGAGCACCTGGAGCAGCACGTCCCCCAGCTCCTCCTTCAGGTGGCCGGGGCTGCGCTCGTCGATGGCCTCCACGGCCTCATAGGCCTCCTCCAGGAAGTTGCGGCGGATAGACTCATGAGTCTGTTCCGCGTCCCAGGGGCAGCCGCCGGGGGCGCGGAGGATGCGGACGATCTCCTCCAGGTCCCGAACGTCATAGAAATCCTTATACTGAAAATCTACCATATTTCAAGGCCTCCTGCAACCTCTTTTTCCAAAAAAGTCAGCGAATCCGCAAGAGTTTCGCGATCTTGTCCCCCTTGGGCATCATTTCCAGATCCTCCTTGGACAGCACCTTCAGCACCACGATGAGGATGACGTACACCACCGCGCCGGCCAGGATGCCGCCGCCGGTGGCGATGGCGTTCTTGATAAAGGAGCCGGAGAAGTACCGGGCCAGCAGGCCCTGGCAGCCCCAGGCAGCCGCAGCCATAACGACCGAGGCGATGAGGGGCTTGACAAAGACAGGAATGAGCCGGGGGGGATTGGGCACCATGCGCTTGATGACGATGAGGTTGAGCACCGACACGATCACGAAGCAGGTCAGAGTGCCGATGGGGGCGCCGAAGATCATGAACTTGGGGTTGCCCACCAGGGTGTAGCTGACGATGACCTTGGCCACGCCGCCGATCACCATGGTGATGATGGGCAGGTTGACAATGCCGTTGGCCTGGAGGATGGCGGAAGCCACCACCTGGATGCACACGAAGAGGGCGGCGATGCCCAGGATGGACAGCAGGGGTCCGGCAATGGTCTCATCCACGTTGCCCACGGTGAGCAGCTGGATGATGGGGGTGCCCAGGGCGAACAGGCCGAAGCCGCAGGGCAGGGCGATGAGAGCGGAGATGCGCATGGCGGACTCGGTGGTGCGCTGGGCGCCCCGCCGGTCCCGCCGGGCGATGCAGGCGGACACGCCGGGCACGATGCAGGCGGTCAGCGGTACCATCAGGTTGAAGGGCAGGTTGTAGATGCTCATGGTTTTGCTGTACACGCCGTACAGCTCCCGGGCGGAGTCCAGAACGGGGTTGAGCTGGGTGTCCGGATTGGTGAGCACCTCGGCCTGGAAGGCGGCCAGGTTTTCCTGGAAGATGGCCACGGCCTTGGGGAAGATGTCCAGCACGCTGTTGGAGATGCCGGTGAGGCCGTCCTGAATGGCGGTAAACACGGTCTGCAGCTGGCTCTGCACCAGGCCGGTGTCGATGAGGTTGACGATGGTCAGGGTGCAGGAGCTGAGGGTGATGGGAATGGCCAGCTTGAGCAGCCGGGACAGGATCTGTTTGGAGGTGTCGGGGGTGTCGCTGGAGGTAATCCGTTCCCGCCTGTTGGTGCGGATGTGGTTAAAGGCCAGGAAGGCCACCGACAAAATGGAGCCGATGGACACGCCCAGCAGGGCGCCGGAGGCGGACAGGCGGCTCTTCAGATCCTGGTCGGGGATGGCGGAGTTGAGGATCAGGAAGGCCAGCGCCAGGCCCAGGAACATCTTGGACAGGGCTTCAATGACCTGGGAGATGCCGGTGGGCACCATGTTCATGTGGCCCTGGGCGTAGCCCCGGAAGGCGGAGCAGATGCAGGTACACAGCACCGACGGGGACAGGGCCAGCACGGCAAAGACGGCCTTCTCATTCTGCAGCACATACTTGGCCACAATGGGAGAGAACACCGACATACACACGAAGCTGAACAGGCCCATGAACAGGAAGGCGAAGAAGGCCACCTGGAACACCTTGCTCTTCTGGTTCTGGCGGCCCAGGGTGTTGCACTCGCTTACCGTCTTGGACAGGGCCACGGGCAGGCCCGCGGTGGAGATGGTGAGGAAGAAGGTATAGATGTTGTAAGCCGCGTTAAAGTCGCCGTAGGCCTCGTCAGGCAGCAGGGCGGTCAGCGGGATCTTGTAGATGGCGCCGATGACCTTGACGATGATGGTGGTCATGGCCAAAAAGGCCGCCGCGCCGTAGAAGGTATTTTTTTTCTGCTGGTTTGACAACGGTAGTCCCCCTTAGTTGTTCTGGAACAGCAGGGGCAGGGCGTAGTCCGCCACTTCCCGTCGTACCCGCTCCAGGTCGATGGTCAAAAAGTCCCCATCCTTGTATATGACCTTGCCCCGGGCCATATTCATGCACACATCGGAGCCATGGGCGGCGTAGGCCAGGTTGGAGATGACGCTGTGGCAGGGGGTCAGGTTCAGGTGGGAGAAGTCCACCAGGATCAGGTCGGCCTCATACCCGGCCTGGATGACGCCGGTCTTGCGGCCCAGAGCCACGCCGCCGTCCCGGGTGGCCATCTTCAGGGCGTCCAGAGGCAGCAGGGCCAGGGGATCGCAGCCCGCCCCGTTGTGGAGGATGGCGGCAAACTTCAGGTCGCTGAAAAAGTCGGTGCAGTTGTTGGAGGACACGCCGTCGGTGCCCAGGCACACGTTGACCCCCGCCTTCTTCATGGCGGGCACCGGGGCGATGCCGCTGCCCAGCTTCAGGTTGGAGATGGGGTTGTGGATGGCGGAGATCCCCTTCTCGGCCATAATGGCCCAGTCCTCCGGGGTGGTCCACACGCAGTGGGCGGCAATGGCCCGGCCGTCCCACACGCCGTAGTCATTGAGGGTCTGGATGGGGGTCTTGCCGTGGCGGGCGATGCAGGCCTCGTGCTCCGCCTTTGTCTCGGAGATGTGGACGTGCATCCCCAGCTTATGCTCCCGGGCATAGCCGGCCATCCACTGCCACAGCTCCTTATGGGAGGTGTACTCCCCGTGGATGGAGGCGTCGATGCGGATCTGGCCGTCGTTGTAGTTGTGCCATTTTTCGGTCAGCTCCCGCTGGACCACGCAGTCGTTGTGGGTGGCGGGGTCAAGGCTGTCGGAGAACTGGACGCCGCCGCAGCTCAGGTTGGCGCTGATGCCGGCGGAGGCAACCTCCTGGGCGATGATGTCGGTATGCATATACATATCGGCAATGGTGGTGACGCCGGAGGCGATCATCTCCGCCAGACCCAGGGCGGTGCAGGACCGGACGGCCCGGTCGTCCCAGCGGGCCTCCACCGGGAAGATGTAGTTGTTCAGCCAGTCCTGGAGGTTGTTGCCGTCGCCGTAGCCCCGCATGGCGGTCATGGGCACATGGGTGTGGGCGTTGACAAAGCCGGGCATGAGCACGTTGCCCTTGCCGTCGATCTCCTGGTCAAAGGTCCCCTGAGGGCGGACGGTGCCCACGGAAACGATCCTGGTCCCCTCCACCGCCACATAGGCGCCGGGCAGGACGGTGCCCGCCTCGTCCATCAGCACGGCGGTGCAGTTGTGAATGAGAATGGACATAAACTGTTGATCTCCTTTATTTGTGATACAGAAGAAAGCCCCGTCTTACCCGATCTGCTTCAGGCAGGCCAGTACCAGCCGGGAGAACTTGTCCTTGCAGGCCTCGGCAGCCTCCAGCACCTCCTCCTCGGAGAGGGGCTGATCCAGGATGCCGGCGGCCATGTTGGACAGGAGGGTGAAGCCCAGCACCTGCATCCCGCAGTGGCCTGCCACGATGACTTCGGGGGCGGTGGACATACCCACCGCGTCGGCCCCGGCGATGCGGGCGAAGCGCACCTCGGCGGGGGTCTCGTACTGGGGGCCGGGGAAGTACATATACACGCCTTCCTTCAGCGCAATGCCCAGCTCCCCGGCGGCCTTCCGGGCCACATCCTGGAGGGCGGGGGTGTACAGGTGGGAGGCGTCGGGGAAGCGCACGCCGAACTCGGGCAGGTTCTCGCCCCGCAGGGGGGACTCCATGAAGATCTTGATCTGGTCGGTGATGAGCATCAGGTCGCCCGCCTTCCAGCTGGTGTTGACGCAGCCGGCGGCGTTGGTAACGATGAGGGTGGAGCAGCCCAGCAGCCGCAGAACCCGGACGGCGTAGGCCACCTCCTCATAGGAGTAGCCTTCATAGTGGTGCATCCGGCCCTGCATGACGGCCACGTTCTGGCCCTCCAGGGTGCCGAACACCAGGCGGCCCTTGTGGCCGGGGGCTGTGGAGGCCTTGAAGTGGGGGATCTCCCCGTAGGGCACGGCCACGGCGTTCTCTACAATATCCCCCATGTAGCCCAGGCCGGAGCCCAGGATCATGGCCACCTTGGGGGCAAAGGTGCCGATCTTGCTGCGGATGTAGTCGGCGCTCTCCTGATACTGCGCAAAGGTATAGTGCATAACAGATCCTCCTTAACAGCGGATGAAAGTAAAAGTTTTCGGTCCTATGAAAGGTTAATCTATGCAATTATACACCTTGTAATAGGAAAAAGCAATGAGGATTGCAGGACGGAATGGGGAACAAAAGTTCCAGAACCCCCCTCTTGACTGGTACGTTTGTTCGAGTTATAATAGGGCCAAAGGGGGGAGTACGGTGGACCTGATGGATAAGCTGACCATTTTGGCGGACGCGGCCAAGTACGACGCCGCCTGCACCTCCAGCGGGGTGGACCGGCGGGGCGGCAAAGGCATGGGGAGCACCATGGCCGCCGGGTGCTGCCACTCCTTCTCTGCCGACGGCCGGTGTATTTCCCTTTTGAAGGTGTTATACACCAACCGCTGTATCTACGACTGCGCCTACTGCGTCAACCGCCGGTCCAACGACCTGCCCCGGGCGGCCTTCACCCCAAGGGAGCTGGCGGAGCTGACCATCGGCTTCTACCGGCGCAACTATATTGAGGGGCTGTTTCTCTCCTCTGCGGTGTGGGTCAGCCCCGACCGCACCACCGAGGAGATGATATCTGCCCTCACCCTGCTGAGGCAGGAGTACGGCTTTCATGGCTATATCCATGCCAAGGCCATCCCCGGGGCCGACCCGGCCCTCACCCAGCGGCTGGGCCAGCTGGCCGACCGGCTTTCGGTGAATATCGAGCTGCCCAGCGAGGACAGCCTCCATAAATTGTGCCCCGACAAGGAGAAAAAGGCCATTCTGGCTCCCATGGCTCAGATCCGGGACGGCATCACCCAGGCCAGGGGGGAACTGGTGAAGTATAAGCACGCCCCCCGGTTTGCCCCGGCGGGCCAGTCCACCCAAATGATCATTGGGGCCACCCCCGAGAGCGACAGGCACATTTTGACCCTGACCCAGGCCTTATATGACCAATATAAGCTGAAACGGGTGTTTTTCTCCGCCTATATGCCGGTGTCCGACAGCGCCCTCCTCCCTGCCCGGCAGGACTTCAAGCCGCCCCTGCTGCGGGAGCACCGGCTGTACCAGGCCGACTGGCTGCTGCGGTTCTACCACTTCCGGGCGGAGGAGCTGCTGGACGAGGCCCACCCCAACTTCGACACCCGGGTGGACCCCAAGTGTGCCTGGGCCCTGGGGCATATGGAGCAGTTCCCGGTGGAGGTGAACAGGGCCAATTACGAGACTCTGCTGCGGGTGCCCGGCATCGGGGTGGTGTCCGCCCGGCGGATTCTCACCGCCCGGCGGGTGGGGCCCCTCACCTTCTCGGGCCTGAAAACCCTGGGGGTGGTGCTGAAACGGGCCCAGTATTTCATCACCTGCTCGGGAAAGATGCTGGAGGGGTTAAGGGTGAACCCCGACGGGGTGCTCCGCCATCTGGTGGCTCTGGAGAAGCCCGCCTTGGCGGGAAAAGAACCGGAGCAGTTGTCGTTATTTTGAAGGTTAAGCCCTCTGGAAAGGAGGTCCCCATGGACTGGCCCAGGTTTTCCTATTCTTATGACGGCAGCTTTGCCGGGTTCCTTACCTGTGTGTTTATGGCCTACGCCAATAAGGAGGAGCCCGCCTGCTTCCTCACCTACGGGGACGGCCGGGTGACTCTGTGGCCCCAGCGGACGGTGGACACCGACGACCAGAAGGCCCGGCGGGTGTACCGCTCTCTGGACCGGAGCATGGGCCAGCAGGGCCGCCGCCTGGTGACCTACGGCTTTCTCACCTGCCTGGAGGAGCGGGAGCTGGCCCTGTGGGACTTCCTCCGGCTGGGCTATGAGCGGGGGCCGTCGGTGGTGCGGGATCTCACCGACCCCCGGGTGGCTGTTCTGGGCAAGGCGGTCCAGCACCTGACCCACGAGGCCCACCTGCTCAAGGGCTTTACCCGCTTCTCCGACCAGGACGGGGCCCTGGTGGGAGAGATCGAGCCAAAAAACTGGGTGCTTCCCCTGCTGCGGCCCCACTTTGCCGCCCGCTACCCCGGCGAGACCCTGGTGCTCTACGACCGCACCCACCGGGAGGCCCTGTTCTGCCAGAAGGGGAAGTGGGCCATTGTGCCTCTGGACCGGTTCGACCTGGCCCCGCCCGGGGCAGGTGAATTGGATTACCGGGCCTTGTGGCGGCGGTTTTACGACACCATCGCCATTGAGGGCCGCTATAACCCCAAATGCCGCATGACCCAGATGCCCAAGCGGTACTGGGGTACCATGACCGAGTTTCAGCGGGAGGAATCCCCTGCCCCCGGCGCCATGGAACAAATTTGAAGGACGCGCTGCAATTTTGCAGCGCGTCCGACCTTTTCCCGGGAAATCAGGCAGGAATGGATTCTTCCGGAGACGAATTTCCTTGACAGAAGGAGCGGACAGCCTTAAAATAGATTCGGTGCATTTTTTGAAGAGCAAGGGGTACGCTCTTCAAATTTTTGTGCGGGTCGGACAAATCCTTGCCCGCCGCCCACATGGGAATTGAACAAAACGATTGAAACAAAAATCAAAACAGATGGAGGTGTAAACCCGGCTCATGTTGCCTGTCATATTAGCAGCCGTCATCGCGTTCGTGGTCGCGGCTGTGGTGTTTTTTGTGCTCGGCATCCAGTACCGCCGCCGCGTGGCAGAGAAGGAGATCTCCAGCGCGGAGGAGGAGGCCAAGCGCATCATCAACGAGTCCATCAAGAGCGCCGAGAGCAAGAAGCGCGAGGCCCTGGTGGAGGCCAAGGAGGAGATCCTCCAGGCCCGCAACGAGTACGAACGGGAAGTAAAAGAGCGCCGGGCCGACCTGCAGAAGCAGGAGCGGCGCTTGCAGCAGAAAGAAGAGAACCTGGACCGCAAGACCGAGAACATGGAGAAGAAGGAGGACACCCTGCAGCGCAAGCTGGCCGAGCTGGAAGAGGCCCGGGAAGAGGTGGCCACCGTCAAAAAGACCCAGATGGAGGTGCTGGAGCGCATCTCCGGCTTTACCGCCGAGGAGGCCAAGGACTACCTGATCAACCAGCTGGCCGAGGAAGTGACCCACGAGTCGGCCATGAAGGTGCGGGAGATCGAGGCCCAGTTCAAGGAAGAAGCCGACCAGCGCGCCAAGGAGATCCTGTCCCTGGCCATCCAGCGCTGCGCCGCGGACCATGTGGCGGAAGCCACCGTCTCTGTGGTACCCCTGCCCAACGATGAGATGAAGGGCCGCATCATCGGCCGCGAGGGCCGCAACATCCGCACCCTGGAGACCCTGACCGGCGTGGACCTGAACATTGACGACACCCCCGAGGTGATCACCGTCTCCTGCTTCGATCCCGTCCGCCGTGAGATCGCCCGGCTGGCCCTGGAGAAGCTGATCCAGGACGGTCGCATCCATCCCACCCGCATCGAGGAGATGGTGGAGAAGGCCAAGCGGGAGGTGGACGCCACCATCAAGGCCGAGGGCGAGCGCGCCGTGTTCGAGACCAACGTCCACGGCCTGCACCCCGAGCTCATCAAGCTGCTGGGCCGGATGCGCTACCGCACCAGCTACGGCCAGAACGTGCTCAACCACTCCATCGAGGTGTGCCATCTGGCGGGCCTGCTGGCCGCCGAGATCGGCGCCGACGTCACCGAGGCCAAGCGTGCCGGCCTGCTCCATGACCTGGGCAAGGCCATCGACCACGAGGTGGAGGGCTCCCACGTCCAGATCGGCGTGGAGCTGGCCCGGAAGTACCGGGAGAGCGAGAACGTGATCCACGCCATCGAGGCCCACCACAACGATGTGGAGCCCCAGACGGTGGTGGCCTGCCTGGTTCAGGCGGCCGACGCCATCTCCGCTGCCCGGCCCGGCGCCCGGCGTGAGAACCTGGAGAACTACATCAAGCGTCTGGAGAAGCTGGAGGAGGTCACCTCTTCCTTCCCCGGTGTGGAGAAGTCCTACGCCATCCAGGCGGGACGGGAGGTCCGCATCATGGTGGCTCCCGACAAGGTCAGCGAGGACCAGATGGTGCTGCTGGCCCGGGACATCGCCAAGAAGATCGAGGAAGAGCTGGAATACCCCGGCCAGATCAAGGTGAACATGATCCGGGAGACCAAAGTGGTGGATTACGCCAAGTAATCAAAGGAATCAAAGGAATGAAACCGGCGGGCTGCGTCAGCGGCCCGCCGGTTTAGACTGTCGAAAAAGACCCCTGGCCAAAGGTTTCGGAGGGAAGGATAGTGTGAAAGGGAACCGTCAGGGTTCCCTTTCGCGTGCAATCAAACAACTTTTGAGGACTTATGGAAGGCCTCAAAAGTTTAGCAGACAGTCAAAAAAGTGGCCGCAGCCACTTTTTTGACTGTCTGAACCGGCGGGCTGCATCAGCAGCCCGCCGGTTTTTGTTTAGATGCCTTTGTATTTTCGCCGGGTGGCGATGCCTCCCCGGATGTGGCGCTCGGCCTTGTTCTCCTCCAGCACCCCCTTTACCTGGAGGTACAGGGGCCGGTTGAAGGAGGGCAGGCGTTCACTGAGGTCCTTATGTACGGTGGATTTGCTGATGCCGAACTGCCGGGCGGCGGCCCGCACCGTGGCACGGTTCTCTATGATGTAAAGCGCCAGCCGGCAGGCGCGTTCCTCGATGTTCCCTTTCAAGCAGCAACACTCCTCCATTCATTCACTGGTGGAGTATATGAAGGGGGACCGACAGATATTTCTGCTCCGGCAGGAAAGGGACTTGTAATGTAGAGCGGCTTGGTAGATAATAGAGGGGCCTCAAAGCGAAAAACAGGCCCTCTTATGGAAGAAAAAGGACAAAAACGGGCATGATACAGGGGCGCACAGCTCCAGAGCCCTTCCCTGCTGTTTGCCGCTGCGGAGGCCAGCGATCCTATTATGACGAAGAAAAGAGACACATCATGCAATTTAAGCGACTGACGCTGAGTGAGATCCCTCTTGTTCAGCCTTATTTCCGGCAGATGAAATCCAGGACCTGCGACTTTACTGTGGGCGGAATGTTCATGTGGCGGAATTACTATAAAATGGAATATGCCATGGACGGGGAGATCTTTTATTCCCGTCTCCACGACCAGGACGGCCAGGTGTACTACAATCTTCCCCTGGGGGGCGATGTGGCCGGCGGCATCCAGGTGCTGAAGGGGCAGACCGAGGGCGGCCCGCTGCGGTTCTGCACCGTCCCGGAGTGCTATCTGGAGGAATTCCAGGCCATCTGTCCGGGGTGTGCCGTCAGTGAGCAGACCGATTTTGCCGACTATCTGTATCAGGCCTCCGATCTGGCCCAGCTGGCGGGCAAGCGGTACAGCGGCCAGCGCAACCAGATCAGCCAGTTTAAGCGGGGGGTGGAGGGCTGGTCCTTTAAGCCCCTGACCGCTGGAAACGTAGGGGCGGTGGAGGCCTTTTTCACCCAGACCTATCTGTCCGGCGCGGGCGCCGGGGCCACGGAGCGGGAGGAAAACGACCGGGTGCTGGAGGTGCTGCAAAATCTGGACCGGTACGGCATGGTGGGGGGCGTGCTCACCGCCGACGGGGCCATCGTGGGCTTCTCCCTGGGGGAGATCGTCAACGACACCCTGTTCACCCACATCGAAAAGGCCGACCGAAGCTGCAAGGGCGCCTATCAGATGCTGGTCAATCAGTTCGCCGCCGCTTACACGGGGGGAGACGTGACCTATATCAACCGGGAAGAGGATATGGGGGACCCGGGCCTGCGGCGGGCCAAGCAGGCCTACCACCCCATGGAACTGCTGAAAAAATATGTGGTTGAGGTAATGTGACATGACGACCGGGATGCTGCGAGACTGTCATATGGAGCAGGTGATGGAGCTGTTCTGTCAGTGCTTCCAGGACGATCATTTCTACAAGCGCTCCTTCCCCTCGGAAGCCACCCGTATGCAGGATATGAGGAAGGCCTACGGGCCCAGCCTGCTGTACTGCCTCCGGCACGGAGACTGCCGGGGGATCTGGGACGGGGACACCCTGACGGCCTTCCTGCTCTGCTTTGATTACCGTAAGGTGCGGGGGGAGGACTTTGCCTCCTTCCGGATGATCTTCGCCGGGGAGGATGGGGGCCAGGGCCTCCCCTACAGCGCGTCCCTCCACGACGTGGTGGAGGGACTGCCCGGGGATGTGCTCTACCTGCTGTCGGTGGCGGTGCGCCCCGCCTGCCAGAACCGGGGCCTGGGGGCCTGCCTCATCGACCTGATCCTGAAGGACTATCCCCGGCACTACTTGGTCAGCGACGTGTCCAACCCGGACTCCCTGGGGATCTACCGGAAGCGGAACTTCTCCATCCGGGAGATCGACAAGGACTACAATCTCATCATCCATGCCCCCCAGGACCCCGCCCATACCTGCTCCATCGGCAGCACGGTCAAGCTGCTGCTCCCCTCCCCCGGCCTGCTGGAGCGGTATCAGATCCCCTGCCGTGTGGTGAAGGAACAGACGGCGGTGGCCGGGTACGGCACAGTGGAGGACCACGGCGTGGCCTGCTTTGTGACCCGGCAGGGGGAGTTGGCCATGGGGTCCGTGGTGGAGCTGGACTACGACAGCTATTTGCAGTACCAGCGGCTCATCAACGTGTCCCAGTATGAGGAGCATATGGCGGGGGACCGGGTCTTTTATGTCCAGAAAACCCCCTATCCCGCCCCGCCCCTGATGAACCGTGTGCTGGAGGAGATGCTCCCTTCCCGCCAGGCGGAATGGGCGGTGATCCCCGATGTGTTTGTGTCGGTGCCCGTTCAGTACCGGTCCATGGACCTGCTGGAGGACTGCCCGGCTCAGCCCGACCGCAAGGCTGCCGCCCTGCTGAAGGACATGGACTTCCGCACCCACTATGAGGCGGGGGTCCCCTCCCAGCTGGAGGATGTGGACGATCTGGCCGGCTTCAAGCGCCGCATTAAGCGCTATTACCTGGGCAAGATTCCGGTCCAGATCACCAGAGAGGGAACGGTGGACTGCTACGACGAGGCAGGCGACCCCATCGGCGCTCCCGCCTTCGTGGATCTGTACATCTCCATTGACACCGACAGCAACTGCGGAGTGCTGACCTGGTACTCCCTCTCCTCCCCCTTCCTCATCAGCCACCTGATGGACAACATCATCCGCAACAATCTGATGGTGGTGGGAGCGGACGGCAGCCACACCAATTTCTTTGACTTTGTCAGCCTGAACTATGGGGTGATCAAGCGGGGCACCCCCAAGATCTTTGCGGTGATCCCCAAGGCCAAGAGCTGCCTGAAGTCCAGCCAGATCGCCTCCCTGCTGGCCGCCGAGACCATCTACCCCGACGGGGAGAATTTCGGTGAGATCGTGGACCGGGAGATCGTGGCCGCCATCAGCTCGAAAAAGGGCATGGGGCAGTATGACCGGGCCTTTGTGTGCGCCTACAGCAACGTGGTGCTCCAGTTCACCCCCGACTTTCAGGCCACCCTGCGGGACCGGCTGTGCGAGGAGTCCATCACCCTGTTTTACATCGAACTCATTCTGCTGGAGGAGGCCGCCATCCAGATCGCCGACCGGGAGATCATCCGCCTCATTACCTCAAAGGCGGTGGACGAGCCGGTGGAGTTTCTCAAGCAGGTGGAGAATATCTACGACAATTTCTCCAAAACCATTGATTTCTGGGACATTCAGGTGAACTACCCCACCTCCCAGAAGTCCATCGATATGCTGCGCCAGGCCTTCAAGATCAAGGACCAGCTGGCGTTCATGCAGCGCAATCAGGCCCAGATGCAGACGGTGTTTGACACCAAGTGCGACATCATCGACCGCAACGACTCCAAGCGGATGGACACCTCTCTGGCCATCATCTCCATTCTGGCCATCTTTTCCGCCTGGATCGACGGGTATGACTATATCGCCACCTGGAGCGATGTGTTTTCCGGCTCTGTGATCCATCTGCTCCAGCGGATCCTGTTTATTCTGGTGGCCATCACCGCCGGGTATGCCATCTTCCATCTGTTTGGAAACAAGTTCAGACGTTTCCTCAGCAGGCGGAGGGACCGCAGGCGGAGGCGGGATCAGAAAAAATGACCTTATCAACCGCAGAGCAGGACGGGCCCTGAAAAGGCCCGTCCTGCTTTTGTTGTCTCGGGCTGGGGAATGATGGTACAATGGAGAAAAAGTGAGACAAAATTTTCGCGGGATAAAACCGGCGGAGCCTTTTCCAACACAAACAGACAGAAACGTTCCAAAGGGAGGAAGTCATATGCAGCTTTTGTCCGATTTGTCCAACACCGAGGCGGTAGCCCGGCTTCGGGCGGGGGATGAGGAGGTCTTTACCCGGCTGTATCAGGCCTGTTATCGCATGGTCTATCTCCAGGCCATGAAGATCCTGGGGCAGGCCGATCAGGCCGAGCAGGTGGTGCAGGACGTATTCATCGCCGTGTTCCGCTCCATCGACAAGCTGAAGGACCCGGAGTCCCTGCGGTCCTGGATCGGTGGCATTGTGGTCCGGCTGGCCCTCCATCAGCGGAAGATGCAGACCGACTCCCGTGAGTTCGCTCTGGAGGAGGAGGCTATGTTTGACCTTCTGGATTCCGGCCCACCCGTGTCCTCGCCGGAGGATACCCTGTGCGAGCGGGACACGGGCCTGATTTTGGGGGAGCTGGTGGACCAGCTCCCCGACGAGCAGCGCACCGCCGTCATGCTCTACTACTACGACCAGTGCCCCATTAAGCACATTGCGTCCATTCTGGAATGTGCCGAGGGCACCGTCAAAAGCCGCCTGAACTACGCCCGCAAGGCGCTGGAGAAGCTGATCCTCCAGCGGGAGCAGCGGGACGGCGTGCGGCTCCATGCCCTCAATCCGGGACTGCTCTTCCTGGCCATGGTGCTCCAGGAGCAGAATCTGGCGGTGGACCCGCAGACCATGGAGCGGGGGCTGCTGGCCGTCAAGGGGGCTCTGGGCCTCACCGCGGCGGCAGCGGCAGGCTCCTCTGCTGCGGCTTCCACCTCGGCGGCTTCCACCGCAACTGCTGCCGCCTCCGCTTCGGCGGCGGTTGGTGCCGGGGGCGGGGGTCTGACCCTGGGCAGCAAGGTGGCCATTCTGCTGGTGGCGGCGGCTGTGGCTACGGGAGGCGGCGTGTTTCTGGCCACCCGGCCCCCGCAGGAGCCCCAGCCCAGTGTCCCGGTGATGGCTGTGGTCTCCCCCACCCCATCGGCTATGCCCTCGGCCGCGCCCAGTCCTACGCCCTCGGCCACGCCGTCGGTTACTCCCAGTCC
>NZ_NFHC01000030.1:0-33569 GCF_002161245.1 Flavonifractor sp. An9 | reverse complement strand
TATATCCAGAATCACCATACTCATTTGACCGCTTTGCCGTCCCATCATGCTCCATTCCTCCCTTATTTCAATTATACCATGGGAATGGGGTATTTGGGACTTTTGTCAACAGGTCCAATAAGTTTCGCAAATTGAAAAGTGGATAAAAGGAGACATGGTTTGCAGATCTCTGGTAGAATGAAGTCGCGACACACCATTCTGAAAGGAGACAGCAAACCATGTCGGAAAAGATTGTACAGCTAAATGAAGAAGTTATCAAGGGGCAGCTCAAGGAGTTGGTGCGAGGCAGTGTGGAGGAAACCCTCAACGAGCTGCTGGAGGCCGAGGCGGAGAAATTGACTCAGGCTGGTCGGTATGAGCGCAACGAACAGCGCCAGGGCTACCGCAGCGGCCACTACAGCCGCAATCTCACCACGACTTCCGGGGATGTCACCCTCAAGGTGCCGAAACTCAAGGGTATCTCTTTTGAAACCGCCATTATTGAGCGGTACCGCCGCCGGGAGAGCAGTGTGGAAGAAGCTCTCATCGAGATGTACCTGGCAGGCGTATCCGTCCGGCGTGTGGAGGACATTACTGAGGCCCTCTGGGGCAGCAAAGTCTCTCCCTCCACCATCAGTGAGCTGAACAAGAAAGCGTATGTCCACATTGAGGATTGGCGGAACCGTCCTCTGCAAGGTGGGCGGTATCCGTATGTCTATGTGGATGGGATCTACCTGCGCCGCAACTGGGGCGGTGAGTTTGAAAATGTAGCCATTTTGGTAGCGATTGCCGTTAATGAGGACGGATACCGTGAGGTTTTGGGTGCCGCTGAGGGCATGAAAGAGGACAAAGCCAGCTGGGTCAGCTTCTTCCAATGGCTGCGTGGCCGTGGCCTGGACGGCGTGAAACTCATTGTTGGAGACAATTGTAGGCAGCATCAATTTCATCGGCACTGTTAAGTCCGGCGACAACCGTATCCAAGAACGATTGTAGGATCTCAACCTTTTTGAGCAACTGCGGGTTGTCCGTCCTGCCCAGTTCATCTTTGATGTGCTTGATGTCATAGTCCTTCTGCTTCGCGTCATCAAAGTGGATGTTGCGAATGAGATTCATGATGTAGGCGACATTGATACGGTCGCTCTCCATAAGTTCAATGCAGAAGTCCACATCGTTCAGAACAGAGACAACCTCACGGTCTGTTTTCTGCTTGGAATAAAGCATCAGGTATTTGCTCTTATAGTCCTGATACTCCTGCTCAGACATTGTGAGCGCATCCTGGTCAAAGCTGAACTCGATAAATGTATGCAGCGATTGCAAATACTTGGTCAGCTCACGGAAGGTAACAACGAAGAGCTTCTGGTCATCCTCGCTCTGCATGGTGTCCACAGCAGCGGGAGTGGCCGCGATCTCCTTGAGCTTTATAACCATCTCATTGAACTTCTCAACAAAGAAGTTATAATCCGGTACAATGATGCCCGTAGTGTCCTGCGTCTTTGAAAACAGGGTGAGCGCATCATCCGTCTGTTTTTTCAGATTCCGATAGCAGATAACTATACCAAATGGTTTTGTTTCCTTCTCCACTCGGTTCGTGCGGGAATAGGCTTGCAGCAAGTCGTGATATTTCAAATCCTTGTCCACATAGAGAACAGAAAGCGTTTTACTGTCAAAGCCAGTGAGGAACATATTGACCACAAGCAGGATGTCCAGCGGCTTTGTCTTCTTACCCTTCACACGGTCAGAAATGTCCTTGTGATAGGCTGCGAAGGTGTCGGTCGAGAAGTTAGTACTATACATCTCATTATAGTCTTTGATGATCCGCTCCAACGCATCGCGGCTGTGCTCATCCTTGCCTTCTGCATCCTCGTTCTGTCCATAAGAGAAGATACCGGAGATGTTCAAGTCGTGCTTTATGCTCTTGAAGATGTCGTAATACTTGACCAGCGCCTCAATCGACGAAACGGCGAAGATTGCGGTATATTGCCTGTTCCGTGTCTTTGCTTTATGATTTTGGACTATGTGATTTGCGATGAGCGACATACGCTCTTCGGACAGATAAAGCTCATTGACATCAATGGCATCTGCCAGCGTGGGATCATCCCAATCAAAATCGCCCTCCATCGTCTTTATGTACTCCACATGGAAGCCGAGGACATTGTTGTCAAAGATAGCGTCTTTGATCAGATAGTTATGGACACACTCACCAAACAGCATTTCTGTGGTTTGGGTAATTTTACCTTCGACTTTTCCATTGACCTCAAATCGGGGTGTTCCTGTGAAGCCGAAGAACTGAGCCTTCTGGAAGTGCCGCACAATATCCTTGTGCATATCTCCAAACTGGCTTCTGTGGCACTCGTCAATGATGAAAACAACTTTTTCATCCTTATACGCATCCATAATCTTTGCGTACTGTGGGCGCTTGACTGCGTTCGCCATCTTCTGCATGGTAGTTACAATAAGCTGACGATTTTTGTCCTGCATTTGCTTCACAAGGACATCGGTGCGGTCAGTTGCATCCACCGAGCCATTTTCAAACTTATTAAACTCTTCCGTAGTCTGAGAGTCCAAGTCCTTTCGGTCAACGAGGAAAATCACCTTCTTGATGTTGGGATTGGCTGCGAGTATCTGCGCTGTTTTGAAAGAAGTCAGCGTCTTACCCGCTCCTGTTGTATGCCAAACATAGGCATTGCGATTGGTCGGAGTTGCCTGTCGGACAAGGGCTTCAACGGCGTACACCTGATAAGGCCGCATGACCATAAGCAGCTTATCCGTATCGTTTAGGATCATATACCGAGTCAGCATCTTGATAATGTGGTCACGGGCAAGGAAGGCAATCGAAAAATCCTTCAAATTGGTAAGCCGTACATTATCAAAGTCCGTCCAGAAGAACGCAAGACTGTGCAGCATTTCTCTGTCCGAATTTGCAAAATACTTTGTGTCAACGCCATTGGAAACAACAAAGATTTGAATGAAGTGGTACAACCCATTGTAGGAATACTTTTTGTAGCGCATCACCTGATTGACCGCTTCTCGGATGTCAATGCCCCTCCGTTTTAATTCCACTTGAATCAATGGAAGCCCGTTGACAAGGATAGTCACATCATAGCGATTGACATACTTTCCGATAACTGTGGTCTGGTGTGTAACTTGGAAAATGTTCTTGGTGTGATCGCTATCGAAAAATAAAAGATACACCTTCGTCCCGTCTTCGCGCTCCAAGACAAATTTATCTCTGAGGATTTTTGCACTTTGAAAAACCGACTTACCCAACATCAGATTGAGAATGCGTTCCCATTCTTTATCTGTGAGCGGCTTGTCAAGTTTATTTGCATTGAACGCCTCAAATTGAGCTTTGAAGTTCTCGACCAGCGCATCATAATCGGGAACAGAAACGGTACTATATCCCTGCTTGTTCAGTTGATCTATGAATTGCAGTTCAAGCTCTGCTTCGCTTTGATAGGCCATATCTTCATCTCCATTACTTAGGGAACAACTTATTCTTCATGCAGCACTTCGCAAATATCTCCGATTCACGCAAAGCTGCCTTTGATATACGATAGAGTTTGGGCCGCTGTCAGGCGACCAGCGTTTTCAGCACATCCATGATCTGGCTGTACTCAATGTGGGCGGCATAGGCAAACTGCTTGCGGTACTTTTCCCACATGGCTTTGAGTTCCCGGCTGCTCTCGATGTTGTGCAGAATGGCGGACACATCCGCAATCTGATGAGCTGTTCCGCGATGGGTTGCGGTGGCGTTTAACGCTTCGACAAACACAGCCTTATCAAATTTCTGTGTGGTTGCCAGAATGTAAGCATCGTAAAAATCTCTCGGTCGGGTGTTGAACACGCCGCGCCGCAGGATGGTCTCCACCTTTTCCGCCATGACGGTTTCGATGTTGTACGCCCATAGCTCGTAGGATTTCTCGTCATCGAAAATTTCTGAAAACCGGTACTGCACCGCGTGGGGAGTGATAGCGTCCCCGGTGGACACATCAATGCTCAGCGGGGTAATCAGCGTATCAAAATGGGCGTTCAGCATCACACGGTAGCCGCCGTAGATGTCATCCTCCCGGATGGGCGAGATTTTCTCCACCTCGAAGGTCGCGCCGTCATCAAAGGGCACGGCGGCCACCTGTTCCAGTGCGCTGCGGATGGCCTCCGGGGTCAGGGGCAGATTTTTCAGTGTGGTGTCCAAATCCATCGTTGCCCGGTTGTCCAGTCCCACGATGGCTGCCACCAGCATCCCGCCTTTCAGCACAAACTTGTCTTTGTATACTGAGGCCGCAAGCCGGACAAGAAGCCGCTCGAACATATAGTTCTGCAAAATGACCTGCGCCGGGATATTTTTCTGCTTGGCGATGTTGCGAATTTTCGCTTTCAGGCTCATGGCATTGCTCACAGTAACACCTCCAGATATTGACGCAGTACACCAGACACCCGCATCTGACGGGCGTACTCATCCAGCCGGTTCAAGTCCTTTTTGGGGCTGACAGCGTATTGTTTCAGCGCCGATAAAAAAGTTTCCGTCCCGATCTTATTGCGACTGCGGATCACATCGCAGATGGTGCGTTCCAGATCATAGCAGGGAACGGGATTTCCAGCGGGCGTTTGCAGTATCGTTTTGCCCAGCTCGAACAGCTCCGGCTTGATGTAGTACACCTTGCACTCCGCTTTGATGGCCGCAGACGGGATGCAGCCGGAGGGTGCGGTGACGGTGTGCTCAAAGGGTGTCCGGTCGGAAATCCCGTGAAGGAACAGCGCCGTCTCGTGGGAAAAAATAATGTTTTTCGACCGGCGGCTGATGGACAGTAATTCGTCCTGCATATCCTCCGGGAGAACATATTGCCCCTTGACGATGCGGTGAATCTTTTCCGCCTTGCAAAGTTTGTAGAGCATCGCTTTGGAAATGCCGTGCTGCGCCGCTGTTTTCGTTTCGATGATGCCGCCGTTTTTATTCGCAATCGCGGCCAGTTCCGTCATATAGTTCATCCGCTCACCTCGCTACAACATGATAATAATATACCCGAAATTATGATGATAGTCAACAACGCAAGCAAAACTATTCGCATAATATTGCATTCAATATTATGATAGTAGTCAACGGCCCTATATGGGATTAACGGGGTTTGGGTACGCCCAACAAGAGAAAATGAGCGAATCGGCTAACTGGCCGGAACGCTCATTTCGCCGCCGTGTACGGACAGCGGCTGTGCTTGCTGTTCTTTGAAACCTCATAGTTGCAAATCATGATGCTTCCGCTTTTTCCAAAGCCGGGAGTATTTTTATTTTTTCTTTTTTCAAGCAGACCCCTGTTTTTTTCGGAGAAAATGTCCGTTGTAAAGTGAAAGGGAATTTTTTCTGAGCGGGTACCAAGCTTTTGCGCGAAACTGTCCGTTGAAAAGTGAGGAGAAATATTTTTTCCGACACCCCCCAATCCGTGAAAAACTGTTCGTTGTAGTTTGAAAGAGGCGAATACCAACATGACTGAACGCACAAGGCCGGTCCGCATCGAGTTCTGCGTCACCGAACAGGAGCGGCAGATCATCCAAAGCAAAATGGCACAGCTTGGCACCAAGAACATAGGTGCGTATCTGCGCAAGATGGCAATCGACGGCTACATCATCAAGGTGGACTACACCCAGCAGAAAAAGCTGGCCGCATCCGTCAGCCGGGCTGCCAGCAATATCAACCAGATTTGCCGCCGCATCAACAGCACCGGGCATCTCTACGCTGAGGATGTTGCGGATCTGAAAGAACGGCAAGCCGAGATTTGGTCGTTGCTCAAAGAAGCCCAGCGAAAGGAATTGTAATTTCAGGAGGCCGCTATGCCGCGTATGAGTAAAAAGCGAAAAGAAGAATGGGCGTTCTTTCTCAATGACCGGGGGCGCATCGCCTATAACGCCCTGTGCCGCAGGTGCATCCACGACTGCAAACAGAGTTTCCGTGCAACGGTAATCGCCTGCCCGCATTACCACTCCAAACGATCCCACCACCCGCCTTAGTTGCCCTGTGTCGGAGAAAGGAAGTGATGCACCATCTACTACAAGACCGATACCCCGCTGCCGCCTTTCGTGCCGTCGCCTCGGTTTATCCTTCGGGGAGAATACTCAATCAATGCCAAACTGCTCTATGCCCTGCTGCTGGGACGCACACAGCTCTCTCAGAAATCCGGCTGGGTTTCGGAGAATGGGGATATCTATGTGATCTACACCATCCGGCAGATGGCAAATGACCTGAACCGGAGCGAGCGGACGGTCAAGGCCGCGCTGGCCGAGCTGGAAAATGCGGGCCTCATCACCCGCATCCGGCAGGGCTGGAACCGGGCAAACCGCATTTTCCTGCAACTGCCCGATGAGGTGCAGCTTTCTTCCCGTCCAGGGGGCAATATCTGCCTGATGGATGGGCTGGAATCTTCCCCTTGTATGGGGCAAAATTTGCCCACAAGTAAGAAAGAGAAGAAGAAAACAGATTCCAGCCAGAATAAAAAGAGGGAGAACGCCCGCCGCTGTTTTGGGCAATTTCAGAATGTTTTTCTTTTGGACAGTGAATTGGCCGATCTGCAAACTACATATCCCAGCCAGTATGAGGGCTATATCAACCGGTTATCGGCCTATATGGCTTCCAATGGAAAGCACTACGCCAACCATTACGCAACAATTCACAAGCGGCTGGACGAGGACGGCAAATCAAAGCCCGGAAAAAATTACGACCACACAGAGACCTATGAGGAAGGAGAATGCCTGTGAATGTGAATCCAATCATGGCTGCAATCGTTGAGGCAGCAGATACCCTGAACACTGCCCCGGAGGACTATATCAACCCCGATGACGGGCTGAAATATTGCGGCAAGTGTCACACGCCCAAGGAAGCCTATTTCCCAGAACAGTGCAGCAAAAATGGGTTGGACAAGCATCCGATTGCCTGCAAATGCGCGGCTGAGGAACGGGCGCAGCGTGAAGCAGAGTACCGGGAATTGGAACGGCTGAACCGGATTGCCATGCTCCGCTCCGAAGCATTTCGGGATATTCCCGCCGCCGGATGGCAGTTTGAAAATGCCGAAATTCTATCGGCAAAGTGCCGATCCACCTGAAAATGACACTCACGGCAAAGGAGGCCGCTGAGTACAGCAATATCGGAATCAATAAAATCGACAGTATGCTGCATTCTCCAAACTGCCCATTCGTACTTTTTGTGGGCAGCAAGAAATTAGTGAAGCGCAAAGAATTTGAACAGTACATCAGTCAGGCACTCGTGATCTGACATTACATTTGAAAAATTCGCGGAGAAGCCTTGAGGAAAAGAGCACCATGCGTTATACTATATACTGTAGTAGTGTGCTCTTTTCTTCTCTGCGGGAAAGGAGCTTGTCCATGGGAAAGAATCTCAAGGGAAAAGACTGCGGTAAGGGTATCTACCAAAGGAAGGACGGATTGTATAGCGCACGATTTGTTGATAAGGCCGGGAGGCGGCATGAGAAGTATTTTCAGACGCTGCCCGAGGCACGGAACTGGATTGAGGACGCAAAGTACGCCGATAAGCATGACGATGTATTTGTGGCTACCGATACGACGGTTGATGAGTGGTTCAATTTCTGGATTGAAAATATTGTCGGGGATCTGGCACCCAACACGCTCAGAAATTACCGGGAACGATATGTCCGCAATATTCAGCCGGTAATCGGGAAGATGTTGATTGCCAATGTAAAACCGATGCACTGCAAAAAGGTGTTCATCCAGATGGATGCGGATTACGCAGGCTCCACCATTCGCCAGGCATACATCACAATGGGGACAATGTTTAAGGCGGCGAAGATGAACGACCTGATTGCAAAGCACCCCATGGATGGGGTTCGGTTTACAAAGCCTGTTCGCGCTGTGGATGATATTCACTATCTGACGCGGGAGGAACAGCGCCTATTTCTCGAAACAGCACGGCGCTCCCACAATCATAACCAGTATGCGCTCATCCTCGAAACGGGATTGCGCACCGGGGAAATGATTGGCTTAACATGGGATGCCATCGACTTTGAGCGCCGAACGCTTACGGTAAACAAAACCTTGGAGTTTCGTCACGCACAGAAAGTTTGGCGTGCTGGTCCTCCCAAAACTCAGCAGAGCTATCGCACTATTCCTTTGACGGATAAAGCGTATGACATTCTGAAAGAGGTGTGGGATAGTCGGAGCAGCAGAAAAGAATCCCCGCTGCTGTCACAAACGCTGGAATACATGGATAGGCGCACCGGCGTTACTTCCCGGCTTGTGATGCGGGATCTGGTCTTTATCAACTGGCGCACAGGGGAACCGGCGAAAAACAGTTCCTATGATACCCACCTCTATAAGCTTTGCGATGAAGCGGGGATCAACCGCTTTTGTATGCACGCGCTGCGCCATACCTACGCAACCCGTGCGATTGAAAGCGGAATGCAGCCGAAAGTGCTGCAAAAGCTGCTGGGACACGCCAGCATCAAAACAACAATGGATCGATATGTCCATGTAACCGATGAAACGCTGGATCAGGCGGTCAAGCAATTTCAGCTCAGCAGCGTATGTTGATATAATCCAATACAAGTCAATGCGTAAATGGCGTAAAAATGGCGTAGCCGTCAAAACGCCAAAGTGCGAAAAACCTTGTAAATACAGCATTTTTTAAGGAGATGTAGAGATATATGAAATTAGGTATCGTGGGCCTGCCCAACGTGGGCAAATCGACCCTTTTCAACGCCATTACCAACGCCGGCGCCGAGAGCGCCAACTACCCCTTCTGCACCATCGACCCTAACGTGGGCGTGGTGGCCGTGCCCGACGCTCGTCTGGACGCGCTGAGTGAGATGTACCACCCCAAAAAGACCACACCCGCCGTGGTGGAGTTCGTGGACATCGCCGGTCTGGTCAAGGGCGCCAGCCAGGGTCAAGGCCTGGGCAACAAGTTCCTGGCCAACATCCGGGAGTGCGACGCCATCGTCCATGTGGTGCGCTGCTTTGACGACGAGAACATCATGCACGTGGTGGCCGACACCAGCACCAACGTGCCTGTGGACCCCGCCGGGGACATCGGCGTCATCGACATCGAGCTCATCATGGCTGACGTGGAGATGGTGGAGCGCCGCATCGACAAGGCCCAGAAGGCCGCCAAGGGCGACAAGAAGTACCTGCGGGAAGTGGAGGTGTTCACCGCTCTGAAGGGCTGGCTCAACGACGGCAACTCCGCCCGCTCCTTCGAGTGTGATGAGGACGACGCCGCCATCATCGCCACCGCCGAGCTGCTCTCCCTGAAGCCCATCATCTACGCCGCCAATCTGGACGAGGACGGCTTTGCCGACTGCCACAGCAACGCCTACTACCAGATCGTGGAGGATCTGGCCGCCAAGGAGGGCGCTCAGGTCATCCCTGTGTGCGCCAAGCTGGAGGCCGAGATCGCCGAGCTGGACGCCGACGAGAAGAAGATGTTCCTGGACGACCTGGGCATCGCCGAGTCCGGCCTGGACCGGCTCATCAAGGCCAGCTACGCCCTGCTGGGCCTCATCTCCTTCCTCACCTCCGGTGAAGACGAGTGCCGCGCCTGGACCATCAAGAAGGGCACCAAGGCTCCCCAGGCTGCCGGTAAGATCCACACTGACTTTGAGCGGGGCTTCATCCGGGCCGAGGTGGTCAACTTCGACGACCTGATGGCCTGCGGCTCCATAAACGGCGCCAAGGAAAAGGGTCTGGTCCGGTCCGAGGGCAAGGAGTATGTGATGAAGGACGGCGATATCGTCCTCTTCCGCTTCAACGTCTAAGGCCCCTTTTCCCCATATGCCGCCACAAGCATTTTGACAGCAAGGCCCCCTGATGCAGGACACTGCATCAGGGGGCCTTTTCTTATGCACCGGTTTCTATTTCTTCTTTTCAGAACTTTACCACTGAGTCAGTTCCAGATACAGGTCCTTGTACTGGCGGGCAGACTTCTCCCAGGAGACGTCCTTGGCCATATCCCGCTGGACCACCTCGTCCCAATGGTAACGGTTGTTGAAGTAAAGCGACTTGGCCCGGTTGATGGCGTCCAGCAGCAGGCCGGCGTCATACCGGTCGAAGGTGAAGCCGTTGCCCTCGCCATTGAACTCGTTGTAGGGCTCTACGGTATCCTTCAGTCCACCGGTCTCACGAACGATGGGCAGAGTACCATAGTGCATGGCGTTGAGTTGGGTCAGCCCGCAGGGCTCAAAGCGGGAAGGCACCAGCAGGGCGTCCGCACCGGCATAAATGCGGTGGGCTCTCCCCTCGTCATATTGGATGCAGGCGCTGAAGGTGCCCTTGTAGCTCCCTTCATAGGCCCGGAAGGCGTCCTCATACTGCTTGTCACCAGTACCCAGCACCACCACCTGTGTGTTGCCGTCCAGCACCTGGGGAACGATGGCATTGACCAGATCCAGGCCCTTCTGGTTGGTGAGCCGGGAAATCAATCCAATGACAAATTTGCCGGTGTCCTGCTCCAGACCCAGTTCCTTCTGGAGGGCCAGCTTGTTGGCCATCTTGTGGTCAAGCACGTTGCCCAAACCGTAGTTTTCCGCCAGGGCGGGGTCGGTCTCCGGATTCCACATACCGTAGTCAATGCCGTTGACGATGCCCCGGAGCTTGTGGCTGTGATAGCGCAGGTGATCCTCCAGCCGCTCACCGTACTCACTGGTCTGGATCTCCCAGGCGTAGGTACCGCTGACGGTGGTGATCCGGTCGGCGTAGGCCAGGCCGCCTTTGAGCATATTGGCCTCCACCCAGTCCTGCTTCAAGGCGCCCATGCCGAAGGCCTCGTCAGGCAGGCCGGACCAGTACTTGATGGTGGGGATATTGTACACGCCCTGGAAGCGGAGGTTGTGGATGGTGATCACCGATCTGGCCCGGCCCACCGGGGAGTCCTTAAACAGGGTACGCAGATACACCGGCACCAGAGCCGCCTGCCAGTCGTGGCAGTGGACCACGTCGGGAATCCAGTTCATGTAGTTCAGGGCAGCCAGGGCGGCCTTGCTGAAAAAGCAATACTTGGGGATATCGTCCACCAGATTGGTGTAGGGATTGCCCCAGGAGAAGAACTCCTCGTTGTCAATAAAGTCGTACACCACGCCGTCCCAGATGTACTCCATGATCCCCACATAGTAGCTGCGGCCGGTGTTGCCCAGGTCCATGTAGAATTCGCCCCGGTAGATCATCTTGTTCTGATACTCCTGGGGAATGCAGGCATAGCGGGGCAGGATCACCCGGACGTCACAGTTCAGCCGGGCCAGCTCCCGGGGCAGGGCATACATTACATCTCCCAGACCGCCTGTCTTTACAAAGGGATGGCACTCCGAGCCGATGAAGGCCACGCTCCGGCGGGGCAGGTTGGGCTCTTCCATCACCGGGGCAGTCTCGGCCACCGCGGGGGTGCTTTCCGGCTCGACCACAGGAGCCTTTGCCTTCCGCTTGTCGGCAGAGGCGGTCTTCTTTTTCGTGGACGCCGTCTTTTTGGCGGGTTCGGCCTTTTTCGCGGCGGAGGCTGTCTTTTTAGCAGGCTCCGCTTTTTTCGTAGTGGGGGCTGCCTTTGGGGCAGGCTCAGCTTCCTTTGCCGCGGGAGCCGCCTTCTTGGCAGGCTCAGCTTCCTTTGCCGCGGGAGCCGTCTTCTTGGCAGACTCAGTTTCCTTCGTGGCAGGGGCCGCCTTTTTGACAGGCTCAGCTTCTTTGGCGGCAGGGGCCGCCTTTGGGGCGGGCTCAGCCTCTTTCGCAGCAGGAGCTATCTTTTTCTTTGCGGCGGCTGTCTTTTCCGGGGCAGGCGCAGCCTCTTTCGCAGTGGAGGCGGGGCTTACTGCGGCGGGAATCTCCTTTTCCACAGGCTTCTTTTCAGCCGCAGTCTTTTTTACGTTCGCGGAGTCCGATTTTTCCCGTGCCATTCTAATTCTCCCTTTCACATATGATCCGAATGACAAAGCCCCTGCCACTTCAGAGATCTGCGTGCTCAATGCAGGGGCAAAATTTGCTGACGCTAAAAATATAACACATCTACGCTCATTTTTACAGTCCTTTTTGGTATATCCCAGCTACAAATCCATAATTTTACTAAAGCATGATACATATAAGTGGATTGTTCCTGTTTTTTGCTTCACAGGGCAGAATAAAAAGACCCCCGGGCTGTTGCCCGGGGGTCTTTTTGGTGATCAATTACTTGTACAGCTCCACCAGACGGGTCAGGTGCTCCCAACGCTCCTTGGCGGCCAGGCCCAACGGGGCCACAGCCCCGTTGGGGACCCATGGATTGCATCTGCTCGGCGGAAACACCCGCAAGGGGTACGCCACATCCGTAAAGCAGCAAAGCTGCTAACGGCTGTGCAGTGAATTCCGCCGGCATCAAGGTTTTGGGCCGCAGGCCCAAAACGCTTGCACGGCGCATAGCGCCGCCCCATCTGCGATGGGGCCCACGAAGAGACCGCAAACAAGAAAGGGCCCCGGGGTAAACCCGGGGCCCTTGGCGGTAAATCTTACTTGTACAGCTCCACCAGACGGGTCAGGTGCTCCCAACGCTCCTTGGCGGCCTCTTCGTTCTGAGCGAAGAGCTCCTTGGCGCGCTCGGGGAAGGCACGGGTCAGGGAGGAGTAACGAGCCTCGTTCATCAGGAACTCCTGATAGCCGCCAGCAGGGGCCTTGGAGTCCAGGGTGAAGGGGTTCTTGCCCTCGGCCTTGAGAGCGGGGTTGTACCGGAACAGGTTCCAGTAGCCGCAGTCCACAGCCTTCTTCATCTCCTGCTGGCAGTTAGCCATGCCGCCCTTGATGCTGTGCATCTCACAGGGAGCGTAGCCGATGACCAGGGAAGGACCATGATAGGCCTCGGCCTCGGTAATGGCCTTCAGGGTCTGGTTGGGATTGGCGCCCATGGCGATCTGGGCCACATAGACGTAGCCGTACTGCATGGCGATCTCAGCCAGGCTCTTCTTGGGCTGGGTCTTACCGGCAGCGGCGAACTGAGCCACCTGGCCGATGTTGGAGGACTTAGAAGCCTGTCCGCCGGTGTTGGAGTACACCTCGGTGTCGAACACGAAGATGTTGACGTCCTCACCGGAAGCGATGACGTGATCCAGGCCGCCGTAACCGATATCGTAGGCCCAGCCGTCGCCGCCGAAGATCCAGACGGACTTCTTGTTCAGGTACTCCTTCTCCTTCAGGATCTCGCGGACCAGAGCGCAGGCCTCGCAGGTGCATCCCTCGCCCTGAGCCTTGTGGCCCTCCATGGCGGCGATGTAAGCCTTGGTGGCCTCGCCGTTGGCGGCGCCGTCCTCCATGGTATCCAGCCACTTCTGAGCGGCGGCGGCGATGGTCTCGTCCACGTAGTCGATGGCGATCAGCTTGCGGGTCTGGTCAGCCAGACGGTCGCGGATGGCCTTCTGACCCAGGTACAGGCCCAGGCCGTGCTCGGCGTTATCCTCGAACAGGGAGTTGGCCCAGGTGGGACCCTTGCCTTCCTTGTTGACGGTGTAGGGAGAGGTAGCAGCGGGGCCGCCCCAGATGGAGGAACAACCGGTGGCGTTGGAGACGTACATCCGGTCGCCGCACACCTGAGTGATCAGGCGGGCATAGGCGGTCTCGGCGCAGCCGGCGCAGGAGCCGGAGAACTCAAGCAGAGGCTGCTTGAACTGGCTGCCCTTGACGGTGGCAATATCCTCCACGTCGGCCTTGGGGGCAACCTTGGCCACCATGTAGTCGAAGACTTCCTGCTCGGCAGCCTGGGACTCCTGGGGCTTCATGGTCAGAGCCTTCACGGGGCAGGTGCTCACGCAGACGGTGCAGCCCATGCAGTCCAGGGGGCTGACAGCCAGAGCGAACTTGTACACGCCCTTGCCCTTGCCGGCCTTGATGTCCACGATCTTCGCCTGAGCGGGGGCGTTCTTGGCCTCCTCCTCGGTGAGGGCGAAGGGACGGATGGTGGCGTGGGGGCAGACATAGGAGCACTGGTTACACTGGATACACTTGGAGGCATCCCACTCGGGCACGGACACGGCCACGCCGCGCTTCTCGTAGGCAGCGGCGCCCTGGAAGAAGGTGCCGTCCTCGTGGCCGTTGGCAAAGGCGGAAACAGGCAGGCTGTCGCCGTCCATGCGGCCCACGGGCTCCATGATGTCCTTCACCATCTTCACGGTGTCGGCGTTGCCCTCCAGGTGCTCCTCAACGGGCTTGTCCTCGGCGGTAGCCCAGGAGGCGGGCACCTCGAACTTGTGGAAGGCGGTGGCGCCGGCGTCGATGGCCTTGTGGTTCATATCCACCACGTCCTGGCCCTTCTTCAGGTAGGAGTGGGTGGCGGCGTCCTTCATGTACTGGATGGCCTCGGCCTCGGGCATCACCTTAGCCAGCTTGAAGAAAGCGGACTGCAGGATGGTGTTGGTACGCTTGCCCATGCCGATCTCGATGGCCAGGTCGATGGCGTTGATGGTGTAGACCTGGATGTTGTGCTCGGCAATGTAGCGCTTGGCCACGGCGGGCATATGGTGATCCAGCTCCTCGTCGCTCCACTGGCAGTTGATGAGGAACACGCCGCCGTCCTTCACGTCGCGGACCATGGGGAAGCCCTTGACGATGTAAGCGGGCACGTGGCAGGCCACGAAGTCAGCCTTGTTGATGTAGTAGGGGGCGCGGATGGGCTGATCGCCGAAGCGCAGGTGGCTGATGGTCACGCCGCCGGTCTTCTTGGAGTCATACTGGAAGTAAGCCTGAACGTACTTGTCGGTGTGGTCGCCGATGATCTTGATGGAGTTCTTGTTGGCGCCCACGGTGCCGTCGCCGCCCAGACCCCAGAACTTGCACTCGATGGTGCCGGGAGCAGCGGTGTTGGGAGCGGGCTTCTCCTCCAGAGAGGTGAAGGTGACGTCGTCCACGATACCCACGGTGAACTGACGCTTGGGCTGATCCTTGGTCAGCTCCTCATACACGGCAAACACGTTGCTGGGCGGGGTGTCCTTGGAGCCCAGGCCGTAGCGGCCGCCGATGATGGTAGCCTGACGGCCGGCGTTGGCAAAGGCGGTGACAACGTCCAGGTACAGAGGATCGCCCAGAGCGCCGGGCTCCTTGGTGCGGTCCAGGACGGCGATCTTGGTAGCGGTGGCGGGAATGGCCTCCAGCAGCTTGTCGGCGCGGAAGGGCCGGTACAGGCGGACCTTCACCAGGCCAACCTTCTCGCCGTGGGCGTTCAGGTAGTCGATGACTTCCTCGGCCACGTCGCAGATGGAACCCATGGCGATGATGACGCGGTCAGCGTCGGGAGCGCCATAGTAGTTGAACAGCTGATAGTTGGTGCCCAGCTTGGCGTTGACCTTGCCCATGTACTCCTCAACGATGCCGGGAACGGCCTCGTAGTACTTGTTGGCGGCCTCGCGGTGCTGGAAGAAGATGTCGCCGTTCTCGTGAGAACCGCGCATCACGGGACGCTCGGGGTTCAGGGCGCGCTTGCGGAAGGCTTCCACAGCGTCCATATCCACCATGTCCTTCAGGTCCTCGTTGTCCCAGATGGCGATCTTCTGGATCTCATGGGAGGTACGGAAGCCGTCGAAGAAGTTGATGAAGGGAACGCGGCCCTTGATGGCAGCCAGGTGGGCAACGGCGCCCAGGTCCATAACCTCCTGGGGGTTGGACTCACACAGCATGGCGAAACCGGTCTGACGGCAGGCCATAACGTCGGAGTGATCGCCGAAGATGTTCAGAGCATGGGTGGCCACGGTACGGGCGGACACATGGAACACACAGGGCATCAGCTCACCGGCCAGCTTGTACATATTGGGGATCATGAGCAGCAGGCCCTGAGAAGCGGTGTAGGTGGTGGTCAGGGCACCGGCGGCCAGGGAGCCGTGAACGGTACCGGCGGCGCCAGCCTCAGACTGCATCTCCACCACATTGACGGTAGTACCGAAAATGTTCTTCCGGCCCTGAGCGGCCCACTGGTCCACGTTGTCGGCCATGGGGCTGGACGGAGTGATGGGGTAGATACCCGCCACTTCGGTGAAGGCGTAAGACACGTGGGCGGCTGCGGTGTTACCGTCCATGGATTTCAGCTTTCTAGCCATTGAAACGATTCCTCCTTGTTCGTTGTTCCAGGGCAATGGGAATCGGTCCCCGCCTCTCCCAAAGACCGGGCCGGATTCCCATTACCCTGGCTTTTTCCCCGCTTACCGGAAAGAAACTTTCCCGGAGCGCCTTCATTGTAACACCATCCAAACCGTTTGTAAATCAAATCTTACTTATCTATAACAATTTTCTTCAAATTCTCAAATTCCTAGGAATACACCCGGTTTTACCACTTTTACTCAAAAAAAATTCAGAACTTCCTTTTCCTAACTGAACCGTCAGTACTAGACTTCATATTCTGGAAAAACGCCGTCTTCGGAGGCCCCTCCCCCCTGTTTTGCAGGCCGGCAAACAACCTGTTTCTACTCCCCGCTCTGGCAGCAGACGCCCTTCTATGCTATAATCCAAGGTAATATCAGATAACAGTCCCCGGAGCCGCGGCCCGGGGCGGAAAGAAGGCGACAGGCCATGCTGTGTGAAGTGCGTTCCCTGGGGCTCACCGGCATCTCAGGCTATGAGGTGCGGGCGGAGTGCGACCTGTCCGGCGGGCTGCCCGCCTTTGAGATCGTAGGTCTGCCCGACGCGGCGGTGAAGGAGGCCCGAGACCGGGTACGGGCCGCCATCAAAAACTGCGGCTTCTCCTTCCCTGTCTCCCGCATCACCGTCAATCTGGCCCCGGCCGACCGCAAAAAGGGCGGCACGGTGTACGACCTGCCCATTCTGGTGGGCATTTTGGCAGCCGGGGAACAGCTCCGGCTGCCCGCCGGCCCCTGCGCCTTTGTGGGAGAGCTGTCCCTATCCGGTCAGCTGCGGCCCATCCCCGGTATGCTGCCCATGGCCCTGGCCGCCGTTCGGGCAGGTATCAAGGATCTGTACGTCCCCGCCCCCTCCGCCGCCGAGGCTACCCTGGCGGTTGGACTGAACGTCTACCCGGTGGAGAGCGTCTCCCAGCTGGTGGCCCACCTGCGAGGGGAGACCCCCATCCTCCCCGCCGACCCCTGGACACCGGGGGCAGACCTGGAGGCGGAACTGGACTTTGCCGACGTGAAGGGCCAGGAGAACGGCAAGCGGGCTCTGGAGATCGCCGCCGCGGGAGGCCACAACCTTTTGATGGTGGGCCCGCCGGGCTCGGGCAAGTCCATGCTGGCCCGCCGCCTGCCCTCCATCCTGCCCGACATGACCCGCCGGGAAGCTCTGGAGTGCACCGAGGTCCACTCGGTGATGGGGCTGACCAGCGAAGATAAACCTCTGCTCACCCGGCGGCCATTCCGGGCCCCCCACCATACCGTCTCCGCCATGGGCATGGCAGGCGGAGGCTCCACTCCCCGGCCGGGAGAGATCTCCCTGGCCCACAACGGAGTGCTCTTTCTGGACGAGCTGCCTGAGTTCCATAAGGAGGTACTGGAGACGTTGCGCCAGCCTCTGGAGGACGGGGTGGTGCAGATCAGCCGGGTGGCGGGCACGGCGGTTTTTCCCGCCCGGTTCATGCTGGTGTGCGCCATGAACCCCTGCAAGTGCGGCTGGTACGGCACCGACCGGTGCCACTGCTCCCCCCAGGCGGTGGACAAGTACCTGAGCCGGCTGTCGGGTCCTCTGCTAGACCGGATCGACCTGTATGTGGAGGTACCCGCTCTGGACTTTGACCAGCTGTCCCGGCGGTCCGACGCGGAGCCCTCCGCCGTTATCAAGGCCCGGGTGAACGCCGCCCGCGCCATCCAAACCGCCCGCTTCGGGCCGGAGGGTCCCGACTGCAACGCCCATATGGGGCAGCAGGAGCTCTCCCAGTTCTGCCGGCTGGACGAGGCGGGCACCGCCCTTATGAAAGGGGCCTTCGACCGGATGGGCCTGACCGCCCGCAGCTACGACCGCATCCTCCGGGTGGCCCGCACCATCGCCGATCTGGACGGGGCGGAGCACATCGGAGTGGAGCATCTGGCCGAGGCCATCCAGTATCGGGAGAGCGCCTCCCTACGGCGGTAAACCTTTTAAATACAACAAAAAATGCGGTTCGGAACAAAATAGTTCCGAACCGCATTTTTGATTAAAACTTGGTGCCGCCGAACTCGTGGAAGGTGAGGTTCTTGTTGCGCTCCTCGGTCCAGTTGATGGCCCACTGGGAGCCGAAGAGAAGCAGCTGGTTGCCCTTGTAGTCCTCCACCAGCTTGGTGTCGGTACCTAGGTTCAGGTCCTCCTCCTTCACCGGCTGGCCGTCCTCGGTCTCGATCCACCGCAGGTACTCGTAGGGCAGGCCCTCCATGTAGAGGTCCACGTTGTACTCGTTCTTCAGGCGGTACTCCAGCACGTCGAATTGCAGGGTGCCCACCACGCCCACAATGACCTCCTCCATGCCGGAGTAGGGGGTCTTAAAGATCTGGATGGCGCCCTCCTGGGCGATCTGTTCCATGCCCTTCAGGAACTGTTTGCGCTTCATGGTGTCCAAAGAGCGCACCCGCTTGAAGTGCTCGGGAGCAAAGGTGGGAATGGGGTCGAACTTGAACTTCTTGGAGGCGGTACACAGGGTATCGCCGATGGAGAAGATGCCGGGATCAAACACGCCGATGATGTCGCCGGCGTAGGCCTCCTCGATGATCTCCCGCTCGGCGGCCATCAGCTGCTGAGGCCGGGACAGGCGGATCTTCTTGCCGCCCTGGACGTGGTAGACCTCCTTGTCCGCCTCGAACTTGCCGGAGACGATGCGCATGAAGGCGATCCGGTCCCGGTGGGCCTTGTTCATGTTGGCCTGGATCTTGAACACGAAGGCGGAGAAGTTATCGTCCATGGAGTCGATGATCTCGTCCCCCGCCTTCCGGGGCAGAGGAGCGGTGGTCATCTGGAGGAAGTGCTCCAGGAAGGGCTCCACGCCGAAGTTGGTGAGGGCGGAGCCGAAGAACACGGGGGACAGCTTGCCGTGGCGCACCCGGTCCAGGTCGAACTCAGCGGCGGCGCCGTCCAGCAGCTCGATCTCATCATTGAGCTGCTGATGGAGCCGCTGGCCGATAAGTCCGTCCAGGTTGGGGTCCCCCAGCTCCACCTCGGTGGCGGTGGCGGCTTTGGCGCCGCCGTTGGAGGTGAAGTGGATGATCTTCTTGCTGCCCCGGTCGTACACGCCCTTGAACTCCTTACCGCAGCCGATGGGCCAGTTGACGGGATAGGTCTCAATGCCCAGCTCCTTCTCCAGCTCCTCCAGCAGCTCAAAGGAATCCCGGGCCTCCCGGTCCATCTTGTTGATGAAGGTGAAGATGGGAATATCCCGCATGGCGCACACCTTGAACAGCTTCCGGGTCTGGGCCTCCACGCCCTTGGCGGCGTCGATGACCATGACGGCGGAGTCGGCGGCCATCAGGGTGCGGTAGGTGTCCTCGGAGAAGTCCTGGTGGCCGGGGGTGTCCAGGATGTTGATGCAGTAGCCCTCATACTGGAACTGCATGACGGAGGAGGTCACTGAGATGCCGCGCTGCTTCTCGATCTCCATCCAGTCGGAGGTGGCGGCACGGGTGTTCTTCTTGCCCTTGACCTGACCGGCCTGGGCAATGGCTCCGCCGTAGAGCAGGAACTTTTCCGTCAGGGTGGTCTTACCGGCGTCGGGGTGGCTGATGATGGCAAAGGTTCTGCGCCGTTTGATTTCAGATTCGTATTGAGACAAGGTATGGTTCCTCCTTGTAATAATATCAAAAAACAACGTAGGGGCGGCCCTTATGGCCGCCCGTTTTTACGGCGGACTGAGCCGTTTCACCGCCGCCGGGATATCCGCGAAAGCATTCACATGGGGCACCTCATGGTCGATGTGGCCGAAACCGTAGGCGGCGTGAAGAAAGGGCACCCCCGCCTGGGTTGCGGCATTGCAGTCTCCCTGGGTATCCCCGATATACAGAGGCTTTTTCAAGCCGTTGCGCTGTACCACCAGGGCGATGTTGTCCCCCTTGGGCTTGCCGGTGCGGCCGGGGTTTTCATAGTCAGTGAAATACTTTCCCAGCCCATGGGCCAGGAAAAAGGCCTCGATGTAGCCGTCCTGGCAGTTGCTGACGATAAACAGGGGATAGTCCCGGGCCAGGATCTCCAGGGTCTCAGGCACCTGGGGATAGAGGATGCCGCCGTGGCGGGCCACATGGGCGTTCTCCTCTTTCAGCAGTCCGTTCAGCAGGGGCTGGATCTCCTTCCAGTCCAGATCGGGCAGCAGCTTCTTCACAATATCGGGCAGCAGCATCCCCATACAGCCGATGAGCCGGGGCCGGGTAATCTGCCCGGCATACTGGGGCGCGATCCGCTCCAACACCCGGTTCCAGGACAGACAGATGGAATCCACCGAATCCCACAGGGTGCCGTCCAGATCAAATAACAGTCCGTCAAACAAGAAAAAGCGCCTCCCGCTGAAATACATACTCTGATACTATATCATACCCGCCGCAGGCATTTCAAGCCTGCCGCCTCCGCCTTTTTGCACAAAAAGTCCCCGCCCGCCGGACATTCCGGCGGGCGGGGCGGTATGAGGGGAATGGAAAGAGAGAGGGAAACTCAGGCAGGCAGGGGCACCGCCGCCAGGGGCTGCTGGAAACAGCGCCGGGGCAGCTCGGATACGGCGGCGCAGGCGGCCTTCCAGGCCTCTTCCCCGGACAGATCCATCCGGGTCTGGAGATCGGTGGCCAGCCGTCCGGCCTGACCGGCCAGCTCCCGGGCCAGTGCCCGGCCCAGGCCAGTCAGGTGGATCTTGCCGTAGCGCTCCTTATCCACCAGGTTTTTGTCAATGAGGATGGACATCATACTGGTGACCGACGCCCGGGAGACCGCCAGCGACGCGGCAATGTCCTTGGAGGAGACCTCCAGCCGGACTTGGGAGAGGTCATAGATGGTCAGCAGATAGCGGATGTTGGTGTTGGTCAGTTCCATGGTATGCTCCTTCCTAGCGTTTGGCGGGTTCTTCCCGGCCGGGGTGGCACATACCGGAGCATCCGCAGCTCCCGCAGGAGCCGCCGCAAGAGCAGCTGCTCTTGCCGTGGCGCCGGTTGTGGATGCCCCGGGCCACAATGGCCGCGCAGGCAGCCGCAATGGCCAGACTGATGAGAATCGTGGGTAGCATAAAGATGCTCCTTTCCTTGATAAGATGGGCGGGACGCCTTACTCGGCGGCGGCCACCGCCCGCAGGTTGATACCGGACTCCTCATACTTGTTCTTCCGCACCAGCAGGTAGATGAGACCCGCCAGGCAGATGAAGGCAGCCACGGTGCCCACACCGAAGGCCACCTGGCCCAGGATCAGGCCGCCGATCTGGTAGACGATGAGGGAGATCACATAGGCGAAGCCGCACATATAGCCGATGGCGGCCAGGGTCCACTTGGGGCTGTTCATCTCCCGCTTGATGGCGCCCATAGCAGCGAAGCAGGGGGCGCACAGCAGGTTGAAGATCATGAAGGAGTAGGCGGAAATGGCGGTGAAGGCGGCAGCCATATCCACGGTCAGGTTGCCCGGGAAGAGCACGCCGAAGGTGGAAACAACCTCCTCCTTGGCGATGAGGCCGGTGACCACCGCCACGGTGGCCTCCCAGAAGCCGAAGCCCAGGGGCGCGAAGATAAAGGACACGGCGTGGCCCACAGCGGCCAGCAGGGAGTCGTTGTTGTCCTCCACCATCTGGAACACGCCGTCCACAAAGCCGAAGCCCTGGAGGAACCACAGGATGACGGAGGAAAGCAGGATGACGGTGCCGGCCCGCTTGATGAAGGACCAGCCACGCTCCCACATGGCCCGCAGCACGTTGCCGGCGGCGGGGGCGTGGTAGGCGGGCAACTCCATGACGAAGGGGGCGGGGTCACCGGCAAAGCCCTTGGTTTTCTTCAGGATGATGCCGGAAATCACCACTGCCGCCACGCCGATGAAGTAGGCAGAGGTAGCCACCCAGGCGGAGCCGCCGAAGAGGGCCCCGGCAAAGAGGGCAATGATGGGCATTTTGGCGCCGCAGGGGATGAATCCGGTGGTCATGATGGTCATGCGCCGGTCCCGCTCCTGCTCAATGGTGCGGGAGGCCATGATGCCGGGCACGCCGCAGCCGGTGGCCACCAGCATGGGGATGAAGCTCTTGCCGGACAAGCCGAAGCGGCGGAAGATCCGGTCCATAATGAAGGCAATGCGGGCCATGTAGCCGCAGTCCTCCAGCAGGGCCAGCAGCAGGAAGAGCACCAGCATCTGGGGCACAAAGCCCAGCACCGCGCCCACGCCGCCGATGATGCCGTCCAGGATCAGGGACTGGAGGACAGGGTGGGCATTGACAGAGACCAGGGCGTTCTCGGCCAGCACGGGCAGACCGGGCACCCAGGTGCCGTAGTCGTTGGGATCGGGCTCGGACACCTGAAGGGCAGCCTGATAGGCCTCCTCGGTGACGGGCACCACGGTGGTCTCGCCGGTCTCGTCATCGTAGAAGTAGACCTCGCTCTCACCGGCCTCATAGCCCTCGATCATGGCGGAAGCCTCTTCCCAGGCGCCGGAGTCCTCTTCCCAGGCCTCGGTGTCGGCGGTGAAGGGAACAAACCAGCCGTCGCCGAACAGGCCGTCGTTGGCCCAGTCGGTGGCTTTGGTGCCCAGTGCAAAGGAGCTGCCGCCCATGGCGATGGCGTACACCAGGATCATCACCGCCACAAAAATGGGCAGGGCCAGGATGCGGTTGGTGACAATGCGGTCGATCTTGTCGGAGGTACTCATGGAGTGGGCGGCCTTCTTCTTTTTCACGGCCTTGCCCACCACGGAGCTGATGTAAGAGTAGCGCTGGTTGGTGATGATGCTCTCGGCGTCGTCGTCCAGCTCGGCCTCGCAGTCGGCGATGTGGGCCTCCAGGTGCTCCTTCAGCTCCCCGGTCAGGTTGAGGGCCTCCAGCACCTTTTCGTCCCGCTCAAAGACCTTGATGGCGTACCAGCGGAGGTAGCGCTCCTCCACCAGGCCCGCAATGGATTCCTCGATGTGAGCGATGGCGTGCTCCACACTGCCGGTGAACACATGGGGCAGCTCGCCGGCCTTCTTGGTCTTGGCCAGCACTACAGCCCGCTCGGCGGCCTCCTTGCCGCCCTCGCCCTTCAGGGCGCTCATCTCCACCACCTGGCAGCCCAGGGCGCTGCCCAGCTTCTGGAGATCGATCACGTCCCCGTTCTTGCGGACCAGGTCGATCATGTTCACCGCCACCACCACCGGGATGCCCAGCTCAATGAGCTGGGTGGTGAGGTACAGGTTGCGCTCGATGTTGGTGCCGTCCACAATATTCAGGATGGCGTCCGGCTTCTCGTTCACCAGATAGTTCCGGGCCACCACCTCTTCCAGGGTGTAGGGGGACAGGGAATAGATACCGGGCAGGTCCTGGATCACCACATCCTTGTGGCCTTTCAGCTTGCCCTCCTTCTTTTCCACCGTCACGCCGGGCCAGTTGCCCACGTATTGGCTGGAGCCGGTCAGGGCATTGAACAGGGTGGTTTTACCGCAGTTCGGGTTGCCCGCCAGCGCGATCTTCAACTCCATCTTCTTACTCCCTTCTTGATTAGCGTTAGCTAACCATTAGTCTGAAAAATAGCCTTCCCCCATGGGAAGGCGGGCGCACAGTGTGCGCCCCTACGGGCTGCCAAATAGCCCTTACGCAATCTCAATCATTTCAGCGTCTGCTTTGCGTACGCTCAGCTCATAGCCCCGCACATTCAGCTCCATGGGGTCCCCCAGGGGAGCCACCTTCCGGATCTGGATGGCCACACCCTTGGTAATGCCCATATCCATGATGCGGCGCTTCACCGCGCCCTCGCCGTGGAGGCGTACTACCGTGACGGTGTCCCCCACCTTGGCGTCCTTCAAAGTTCTCATTGCTCTGCTCCTCTCAGATCATGATTCGTCCGGCCATATTCCGGTCCAGGGCGATGCGGCTGTCTTTGACCTGCACGATCAGGTTCCCGCCCAGTTTACTAACCACAGTCACCGTGGCATCCATAACAAAGCCCAGTTCAGCCAGGTGCTGACGCAGTTCATCCTTCCCCGTGATTTTCCGGATGGTGACCGGTTCGCCCTGCTGTGCCAGTGTCAGCGGCATCATAGTTCCTCCCTCCCAACGGCGGTCTGTCCGCCTATGGTCTTTTTCGCGGTTAGCTCGCGCTAACCTCCTCGGTGAGTATGAGTTTACATCAACTAACCACCATTGTCAATCCCTTTTTTAAAAAATTTTCCTGCCCATAAAAAACGGGCGGCCACAAGGGCCGCCCCTACGAGGTATCATGTGTAGGGGCGACCTTTATGGTCGCCCGCATCATACTGGGATTGTTTCAGGACAGAGAACCGTTAAGCACCGCGGTCCACCCCTTCTCCCCTGCCTGGGGCGTGCCCTTGAAATCCCGGTCAAACCAGAGAGGCACCGGAGCGTCCTCCCGGATGGCCTGGAAAAAGGCGTCGATCTGCTGGGTGGTCTCATCCACCGCACCCTCCAGCAACCGGTCTAGATCGGCGCTGCTCTCCAGAGAGGCGGGATGGGGGGTCTCCTTCAGGGCCACATCCTTGGCGGACTGGATGGGGAGCATCCGGCTCACCGCGCCGATGACCTTGCCCCGGCGGGTGCCGCAGGAGCGGGCAAAGAAGCCCAAGTAAAAATTCATGGCCCGGTAGGCCCGGCGAACCTGCCGGGGAGAGGCGTGGATATAGGCGCAGGCAGCGGCGTCCCACACCTGGCTTCCCTTCTGGGGCGGGGTGGGCAGATGGGCCTGGCTGACGGTATCCAGGCCGTCGCTCTCCATCAGCATCCGGTCGAACTCTCCCTCCATGGCCATGTGGGAGATGGGGCCGTCGGCGGCCCGCTCGTCCACATAGCCGTGGCAGGCGCTGTCCAGGGCCAGGTGGCACAAAAATCCGGCGCCATAGCCCACCGACATGGGCACACCCTCCTCAATGGCCTGACGCAGCCGCTCCACGGCGGGCAAGGCGGAATTGCGGTGCATCCGCACCCCCTCCCGCCGGACAGCGTTGGGTCGGATGGGCTGGTAGAAAAACAGCGGATCGGGACCCAGGCAACCCAGATCAAAGGCCTCCCGCTCCTCATCGATGACCTGGGCCAGAGGCTGAGGCAGCCCGCCCAGTACTTTATCTCCAAATTTTAGATGCGCGTAGTAATTTGGCATAGTTCCGTCGATTCCCTCCTGTCACAGTCCATAGCGATCCATTATATGTGTTTATTGTATCACGCTGTGTCAGGGAGAGAAAGCAGAAAAATGTTAAATCTTTTTCCATATAAAAAGGAGCGCGCCGTTGCGGCGCGCTCCTTTGGGTGGATTCAGGAGAAGGAGATGTCGTAGATGCCGAACTCATGGTTCCAGCCGCTGGTGCCCTCCACGTTGAGAGTCTCCAGCCGCACATTGGCAGCGTGGTCCAGGGGGATGGTGATGGTCTGGGGGGCGTCGCTCCAGTCAATGGTATAGGTCTCGGCCAGCTCGCCGTCCAGGTACACGTCCAGGCTGATCTTGTACTCCTTGGAGCCGTCCACATGGCCGATGGTAAAGGTCATGGTGTCATACTGGAGGTTGGTGTTCCAGATGGCGTAGCCCTCATTCTTGTAGCCGCCCGACATCTGGACACCCTGAGCAATTTTGTTGCCGGAAATGGTCATATAGCTCTTGGGATCGCTGCCGTCAAAGATCTTGGTATTGGTGCTCACCTGATAGGGGGGCAGCTTCTTCATCCAGTCGGTGGCCTGGCCGGGCACCTCGCCCACATAGACGGTGGCGGTGCTGCCGTCCCAGGTGACCTCCTTGCCCAGAGCCTCACCGATGGCGCGGACAGGCAGATAGGTGGTGCCGCTGCTGGCAAAGGGCTCCACAACCTTGCCATTGGCGTCCTTGGGGGTGACCTCCACCCCGTCCACCACGATCTTGATGCCCATGTAGTTGGCTTCGATCATCTTGGTGGTGACGGTGCTTGCGGCCACCGCCGTCCCGCACAGCAGGGCAACCACGGCGGTGCCGGCCAGGATACGTTTGCGCAGGGTCTTTTTCATACAGGTTTCCTCCCTTTTTGATCTCCACTCCCAATTCAAAGGTCTCGGGGGCAGTCTCTTCCAAAACGGCTCTGGCCGGTTTGTCAGGGCCTGTTTCAGACAATGTCGTCCGAAAGAAGATGTTGGTCTAATACCCCTCCGCTTCCAGATATTCCAATATTTACCCTGTTATTTTACCACACCAATTTTTGTTCCGCCATAGCTTTTCTTAAAAAAAGCGCGCTGCAAATTGCAGCGCGCTTTTTCTCTCGTCGTATTGGGGCTCAACCGCCCAGGTAGGCCTTCTTGACCGCCTCGTCGGCCAGCAGCTGCCGGCCCGGACCGGTCAGGGTCACCCGGCCGGTCTCCAGCACATAGCCCCGGTCGGCCACGCTCAGGGCCATCTGGGCGTTCTGCTCCACCAGCAGAATGGTGGTGCCCGCCTTGTGCAGCTCCTTGATGATGTCGAAGATCTGCTCCACCAGGATGGGAGCCAGACCCATGGAGGGCTCATCCAGCATGAGCAGCTTGGGGTTGGACATGAGGGCACGGCCCATGGCCAGCATTTGCTGCTCGCCGCCGGACAGGGTGCCCGCCACCTGCTTGCGGCGCTCTTTCAGCCGGGGGAACTGGGCGTACACCCGCTCCAGGTTGGGGGCAATAGTGGAGTTGGGCTGGGTAAAGGCGCCCATCTCCAGGTTCTCCTCCACCGTCATCTGCTGGAACACCCGGCGGCCCTCGGGCACCTGGGCCAGGCCCTGGGCCACCAGCTTGGAGGCAGGTACCGCCTGAATGGGCTTGCCCATAAACTCGATGGAGCCGGTGCGGGTGTGGAGCAGACCGGAGACGGTCTGGAGTGTGGTGGTCTTACCGGCGCCGTTGGCGCCGATGAGGGTGACGATCTCCCCCTCCTCCACGTGGAAGGAGATGTCTTTCACGGCGTGGATGGCGCCGTAGTACACATTGATGTTCTTGACGTCCAGCAATACCGCCATGGCTTATACCTCCTTCTGGTCGCCCAGATAGGCCTTGATGACCTCCGGGTTGTTCTGGATCTCCGAGGGGGTGCCCTTGGCGATGATCTGTCCGAAGTTGAGCACGCAGATACCCTCACAGATGCCCATAACCAGATTCATGTCGTGCTCGATGAGCAGAATGGCGATGTGGAAGGTATCCCGGATCTTGACGATGTTGTCCATCAGCTCGGCGGTCTCGGAGGGGTTCATGCCCGCCGCCGGCTCGTCCAGCAGCAGCAGAGAGGGGTTGGTGGCCAGGGCACGGACGATCTCCAGCTTGCGCTGGGCGCCGTAGGGCAGGCTGCCCGCCTTGGCGTTGGCCAGATGCTGCATATCGAAGATGCTCAGCAGCTCCAGAGCGCTCTCATGGGCCAGCTTCTCCTTCTTCCAGTAGCTGGGCAGACGGAGGATACCGCTCCACATGGGGTAGCGGACATGGTTGTGCAGGCCGATCTTTACGTTGTCCTCCACCGTCAGGTTGTCGAACAGGCGGATGTTCTGGAAGGTACGGGCGATGCCCGCCTTGTTCACCTGAACGGTGGACATATTGTGGGTATCGATGCCGTCCAGCAGCACGGTGCCCCGGGTGGGCTGATACACCTTGGTCAGCAGGTTGAACACGGTGGTCTTACCGGCGCCGTTGGGGCCGATGAGGCCGGCGATCTCGGTACGGCCGATGGCCATGTTGAACTCATTCACGGCGGTGAGGCCGCCGAAGTCGATGCCCAGGTGCTGGCACTCCAGGATGGGGGTCTGCTTGATGTCGCGCTCGGGGATAATATTGGGGCTGGGCACCGGGACCAGCTTGGTCTCGGGACGCTTGGGTTTACTCATGGCTGACGCCTCCCTTCTCGGCCGGCTGTTCCGGCGACTTGCGGAATTTCTCCTTGATGCCGTTGAAGAATCCGCGCATCACCGGGTTATTGGTGGCGATCATCACCAGAATGAGCACAATGGCGTACACCAGCATCCGGTACTCATCCAGGTTGATGGCACGCAGCAGCTCGGGCAGGTAGGTGAGGAAGGCGGCGGCGATGATGGAGCCGCGGATGTTGCCGATACCGCCCAGCACCACGAACACCAGCACCAGAATAGAGGTGTTGAAGTCAAACTTCTTGGGGGCCACGGAAGAGAAGTTCATGGCGTAGAGCACGCCCGCGGCGCCCGCCATAACGGCGGAGGTAACGAAGGCCATCAGCTTGTACTTGGTAGCGCCGATGCCCACGCTCTCGGCGGCGATGCGGTTGTCCCGCAGGGCCATAATGGCCCGGCCGGAGCGGCTGTTCACCAGATTGAGCACCACAGTCAGTGCAATGAGCACCAGGATAAAGCCGGCGGTGAAGGAGGCCAGCTTCACGTTGGTGGTGAAGCCCATGGGCCCCTTCAGGATAGCCTTGCCGCCCTCCTCCAGGTTGAGGGCCATCTCATTCTCCAGAGAGAAGTGGAGGCCGTTCTTATCCACGCCCACATAGAGCACGTTCATGATGTTGCGGATGATCTCGCCGAAGGCCAGAGTCACGATGGCCAGGTAGTCACCCCGCAGACGGAGCACAGGCACACCCACGATGACGCCGGCAATACCGGCCAGCACCGCGCCCACGATCATGGCCACCACCAGGCGGACCGCTCCGTTGGGAATGGCATCCTGGAGGGACATGGCGGTCACTACGCCGGAGAAGGCGCCCACGCTCATAAATCCGGCGTGGCCCAGGCTCAGCTCACCGGAGATACCTACCACCAGATTGAGGGACAGAGCCATGACGATATAGGCGCAGATGGGCACCAGCTGGCCCTGCAGAGAGGAGGACAGCATATCGCCCGCATTGAGCACCTGAAGGATCACAAAGGCCGCAATGACAATGGCGTAGGTGATGGTGTTGTTGATCAGCCGTTTCCGGCCGGAAGTCAATTTCTTCATATCCCTCACCTCACACTTTCTCGCGGACGGTCTTGCCCAGCAGGCCGGCGGGCTTCACCAGCAGCACGATGATGAGCACCGCAAAGACCACCGCGTCGGAGATGTTGGTATTGATCACCTTGGCAAAGGTCTCGATGATACCCAGCAGGATGCCGCCCAGCATGGCGCCGGGGATGGAGCCGATGCCGCCGAACACGGCAGCGGTAAAGGCCTTGATGCCGGGCAGGGAGCCGGTGGTGGGCATCAGAGTCCGGTAGCTGGAGCACAGCAGCACACCGGCGATGGCGGCCAGAGCGGAGCCGATGGCAAAGGTCATGGAGATGGTGCGGTTGACGTTGATGCCCATGAGCTGAGCGGCCGCCTTATCCTCGGAGCAGGCCCGCATGGCCTTGCCCATCTTGGTCTTACTGGTGAACCAGGTGAGGGCCAGCATGATGATGATGCAAGCCAGTACGGTAACCAGAGACACATAGGTGATGTTCACACCGGAGATGGGCAGGGAGCCCTCAGGGATGACGGGGGTAAACACCTTGGGATCGGCGCCCCACAGCAGCAGGGCGGCGTTTTGCAGGAAATAGCTGACGCCAATGGCGGTGATGAGCACCGCCAGGGAGGACGCCTGACGCAGGGGCTTGTAGGCCAGTCCTTCGATGACGACGCCCAGGACGGTACACACCACCACAGCCAGCAGTACGCCCACCACAGGGGGCAGATTAAAGCTGCCAGTGGCAAAGAAGGTCACATAGGCGCCCACCATGATGACGTCGCCGTGGGCAAAGTTCAGCATCTTTGCGATGCCGTACACCATGGTGTAGCCCAGGGCGATGATGGCGTAGACGCTGCCCAGGCTGATACCGGTGATCAGATTATTGAGGAAGCTCAAACCATTCACCTCTCTACTTGTTTTCTCTGTTCTGTGTATGGCAGAAACATCGGCGGTCCTGCGGGCTGCCGATGTTTCCACCATACATCCGATTGGGGATACATGGGGAAAAGCGGGCTGCCGGGTCCCCCCGGCAACCCGCTTCTGAGTCCCTGTTAAGCGGTAGTATTCTGCTCCAGATTACTGGGTGACGTACACGCCGCCCTCGACCTTGACCACCACGGGGGCCTTGGAAACCTCGCCGTTGGCAGACCAGGTCATGCCGGTGCCGGTCAGGCCGTCCACGCTGAAGTCGCTGGAGGTGAACTGAGCGATCAGAGCCTCGCAGATCTCCTCGGCGCTCATGTCGGCGGTAACGCCGGCAGCGGTGCAGGCCTCATAGATGGCGTACATACAGTCGTAGCCGTCAGCGGCGAACTGGTTGGGGATGCCGCCGTAAGCAGCCTCATACTCGCTGACGAAGGTCTTGGTGCGCTCGTCCTCGCCCCAGGCGTTGAAGGGAGTCATGAGCATCAGGCCCTCGGCCAGGCTCTTGTCAAAGCCCTCCAGGTCCAGGATACCGTCCATACCGTCGCAGCCGAAGAAGGTGGGCTCATAGCCCATGCTCTTGGCCTGGGACAGGATCAGGGAAGCGGGGGTGTAGTAGATGGGCATGAACACCAGATCGGCGCCGGCGTCCTTGGCGGCAGACAGCTGCACGTTGAAGTCGGTGTTGGTGTCATCGGGGAAGGTCTGAACGGTCACAACCTCCAGGCCGATCTCCTTGGCAGTGGCCTGGAAGGAGTTGTAGATGCCGGTGGAGTAGGCATCGCCGTTGTTGTAGATGACAGCGACCTTGGTACCCAGGTTGTTGTCCTTAATATAGTTGGCGGCGGTCACGCCCTGGTTGGGGTCGGTGAAGCACACCTGGAACACGTTGTCCTTGCCCGCAGTCACGTCGGTGGAAGAGGCAGAGGGAGTCAGCTGGAAGTAGCGGTCGTTATAGGTCTCGGCAGCCACGGCCACGCAGGGGTTGGTGGTGGTGCAGCCGTAGATGATCTTGGCGCCGTCGTCCTTCAGCTTGCCGTAGGCGTTAACAGCCTTCTCAATGTCGCCCTCGTCGTCCTGGGAATTCAGGGAGAACTGCAGGCCGCCCAGAGCGTTGATCTCCTCAATGGCGATTTCGGCGCCCTGCTTGGTGGCCAGGCCGTAAACAGCAGCGGAGCCGGTCAGGGGGCCGATGCCGCCGATCTGAATGGTGCCTTCGGTGTTGCCGCTGGTGGTTTCATTGCCACCGGCGGGGGTATTGGCGGAGCTGCCCTCGGTGCCGCCGCCGCAGCCGGCCAGCATGGAGAAGCTGAGCGCACCCGCCAGCGCAAGAGACAGGATGCGAGACTTTTTCATCGTTCATTCCTCCTTCAAGAAGTTGTTGACAATTATATGCGTGTCGCCGGAAATTGTCAACCTCAAAAATGCACAAGGGCCGCCCCTTGGCAGGCAGCCCTTGTGTGAAGTATGAACAATTTATGAACGTAGGCAGGCATTTTCAGATAATCAGTCCGCCATTGGGGGACAAAACCTGTCCCGTGATAAAGTTTGCAGCGTCGGAAGCCAGATACCACAGGGCCTCCGCCACATCCTCCGGCCGGCCGATGCGCTCCAGGGGGGTCTCCTCCGCCAAAGCGGCCAGATCCTCGGGGCCCAGGTTGCCGTTCATCTCGGTATCAATGACCCCGGGAGACACACAGTTCACCGTGATCCCAGAGGGCCCAACCTCCTTGGCCAGAGCCTTTGTAAGCCCGATGACAGCAGCTTTTGCGGCAGAATAGGCCACCTCGCAGGAACCTCCCACCTGTCCCCACATAGAGGACAAAGTCAAAATTTTTCCCGCCTTGCGATGAATGAAATGAGGCAGCGCCGCCCGGATGGTGTAGAACATTCCGTCCACATTAACGGCAAACATCCGCCGCCAATCCTCGTCCGTCAGATCGCCAAATAATTTCTGCTGGGCAATGCCTGCGTTGCATATCAGAATGTCAAGTTGACAAAATTTATCCAACACATTGTCAACCATATTCCGTACCTGGACCGAGTCTGACACGTCGGCCTGGACCGCCCAGCCGCCGATCTCCTCCGCCAGAGCCTCCGCTTTCTCTCTGGAGCGGCAGTAGTTGACCACCACCCGGTCCCCCCCGGCGGCAAACCGCCGGGCCGCCGACGCGCCGATGCCCCGGCTGCCGCCGGTAATGAGAACCACCCGTCCTGCCATACCATTTCCTCCTTGTTCACGGCGTTTTCCTCAGTATACCAGCACTTTCCGGCCTTGAAAAGAGAAATTTCAAAAAAGTGTTGACAAGCACCTTTCTTTTCGCTATAATAGTCCATGCTGTTCGGACGATTAGCTCAGCTGGTAGAGCATCCGCTTGACGTGCGGGAGGTCACAGGTTCAAGTCCTGTATCGTCCACCAGAATAATCCCCTGAAGCCGCAAGGCTTTGGGGGATTTTATTTTTTCAGAAAAGAAAGGTTTTAACCTTTTCATCAAAGTTAAGGCGGCACGATATACCGCCGCTACCTTATAAAATAGAAAACGCCGTCAAGAGGCATATTTTACCAGCGGAGGATGCCCATTTCCCGTCCCGGGCAAGGCGGCCATCACCCCGGGCAAAGAGCGCGCCGGTTCCTCTCCAGCCGTTTTCCTGAAGCCACACACCGCGAGAAGCTGCGCAATCAGTCCGCCGGTTGGGTGGAAGAATCACTGTCACGGATAACGCCATATATGAATGTGTCCAACTAAATTTCCCGCACTTCCTCACAGGCCTCTATTCTCTGGGCCGCTTTCTTCCGCATCTGTCTGAAACTATCATGGTAGGATGGATCACGCCCTATCCGTACAAGCACATCAGCCGGCGGAATTCCTGCCGCCTCTTTCCGAACATTCAGATAACTGTCCCACAGGCCGCGGCTATGATCCGCTCGCCCCCCGGTCTTGTTGTGCCGCTCCTTACGTTGGCGGCGGTTAAAAGAAAAAATTTTTATTGTATAATATGTATAGAAAAAAAGCTTCAGCGCCTCAAAAAGTATGATAAAAAATCATACTTGCAGCCCAAAAAGCATCTCTCTAAAATATAAGCCATGGTTCCTTTGCCCCTGTCAGCGCCCGCTATGTCAAATTCCAGGGCGTGGCATTCAACGGCAGCCGCTATGACATTCAGGAATTCCTGGTTTGCCAGACGGTGGATAAAACCGCTCTGAACGATCTGCTGGCCAAGGCAGAGGAAATCGTGACCGAAAAGGGGCTGGACTTTACCAGCACCGGGCTGGAAGGCGACCTGTTCCAAGCCGTGGTCTATGCCCACGCCCTCAGTGGCAGTCCTCTGGCCACCATCGAAGAGGTGACCGAGGCGGCAGCCGCTCTGGAGGCGGCCATACAGGCGCTTGAGAACGCCACCACGCCCTCTACCTCCTATGCCATCACTGTGGAGGACAGCGGCAACGGCACTGTGACTCCCAGCCGCACCCGCGCCACCAGGGGCCTCACCGTCACTCTGACCGTGAAGCCTGACGAAGGCTACAAGCTGGATACCATCACCGTCACCGACAAGAACGGCGATGAGCTCAATCTTACCGATAAGGGTAACGGCAAGTACACCTTTGCCATGCCCGCCTCTGCCGTTACTGTGGAGGCCTCCTTCACCAAGGACGATACCCCTGTGGACACCGGCCTGCCCTTCACCGACGTGAAGGCCGACGACTGGTTCTTCGAGGCTGTGAAG